>NZ_CP113067.1:3300000-3436786 GCF_026625865.1 Microbacterium sp. SL75
CCGGAGAAGCCGCGTCGGCGGCAGCGGCGATGCTGCGAGCCGACGTCGAGTACGCGGTCGTCCACACGGTCGACCCCGAACTGTACTTCGACTACCAGTACACGCGCCCGCAGGTCGGATTGGACGCCGAGGGGCGTCGCACCCTGAGCTGGCCCGAGGCCACGCTGCTGCGTCCCGTCGAACGCTCCGACGACGCCGAGATCTGGCTCCTCGTGGGCGTCGAGCCCGCCCGCGCCTGGCAGGCGTTCGCCGCCGAGTTCATCGACGTCGCCCTGCGCGAGGACGTCTCGGGCTTCGTCGCGCTCGGCTCGATGATGTCCGATGTACCCCACACGCGCCCCATCTCGGTGTTCGCCGGCAGCGACAACGAGGCCGTGCGCCAGTCCCTGTCGCTCGAACGGAGCCTGTACGAGGGGCCGGTCGGCATCCTGAGCGCCATCGGTCACGTCTCGGAGACCGTGGGCATCCCGACCGCGAGCCTGTGGGCGAGCGTGCCGCACTACGTCGCCGGGCACACGCCCTCGCCCAAGGCCACCCTGGCCCTGCTCGAGAAGCTCGAGTCGATCACGGGCATCGCCGTTCCGCGGGGAGACCTCGAGAACGAGTCGCGCCTGTGGGAGGCGTCGATCGATGCGGCAGCGGCCGACGACGAGGAGATGAGCGAGTACATCCGCCAGCTCGAGCAGACGCGTGACACGTGGGACTCCCCCGAGGCGTCCGGAGACGCCATCGCCCAGGAGTTCGAGCGCTACCTGCGCCGCGGCGGCGAAGGCCCCACCAAGCCCGGCCGCGACGACCCGCCCCGCCGCTGAGTACGAGTCGGTCGCCGATCGCGCGACGCACTCTCGCCCTCATCCGACATGACGAAGGCGCCGTCCCCGAGCGGGACGGCGCCTTCGCGGCATCCGGGACTCAGCCGGTGATGGCGGAGTACGCCGGCAGCACACCGAGCGTCAGCAGCACCATGATCAGCACGCCGAGAGCGACGCGATAGATCACGAACGGCAGGAAGCTGCCGCGCTTGAGGTACTGCATGAGGAAGGCGATCACGAGGTAGCCGACGACGAACGCGATGACGGTCGCCAGCGCGGTCTCACCCAGGGTGTACGGGCCGGTGCCCTCGTCGAAGCTCTTGTACAACTCGAAGAACCCGCTGGCGAAGACCGCCGGCACCGCGAGGAGGAACGAGTACTCCGCGGCGGCGGTGCGCTTGTAGCCGAGGGCACGACCGAGGGTCGTGGTCGCTCCCGAACGCGAGACCCCGGGAACGAGGGCGAGGGCCTGGGCGACGCCGAAGGCGACACCGTGCGGGTAGGTCAGGTCGTCGAGCTCGCGACGACGCTTTCCGTAGTGGTCGGCGAGACCGAGCAGGATGCCGAAGACGATGAGCACCACCGCGGTGATCCACAGACTCCGGAAGTTGTCGCGGATGAGGCTCTGCAGCAGCACGCCGAGCAACGCGATCGGCAGTGTGCCGATGATGACCAGCCAGCCCATGCGGGCGTCGGGGTCGGTGCGGGGCACCTTGCCGGTGAGCGAGCCGAACCATCGTGAGATGACCCGGACGATCTTCTTGCGGAAGTAGATCAGCACCGCGAGCTCGGTGCCGATCTGGGTGATGGCGGTGAACGTCGCGCCGGGGTCGGTCTTCGACGGGAGGAACTCCCCCACGATGCGCAGGTGGGCGCTCGAGGAGATGGGGAGGAACTCGGTGAGGCCCTGGACGAGCCCGAGGACGATGACCTCGAAGATATGCATGCGGTCCTTCAGTACGTGCGGATGAGGTCGGCGAGGACTCGCTGACCGAACTGGAGCGCGTCGACGGGGACGCGCTCGTCGACCCCGTGGAACATCCCGGTGAAGTCGAGGTCGGCGGGGAGGCGCAGCGGCGCGAATCCGTAACCGGCGATGCCGAGGCCGGCGAGGGCCTTGTTGTCGGTGCCGCCGCCCATGAGGTACGGCACGACCGGCACGCCGGGATCGTGCCGACCGAGCTGCGCGATCATCGCGTCGACGAGGTCCCCCGAGAAGGGCACCTCGAGACCGATGTCCTGATGGACGATCTCGATCTCGATGTCGGGTCCGACGATCCGGCGGATGTCCACCAGAGCGGCCTCTTCGGTACCGGGGAGAACGCGAACGTCGATGAGCGCCTCGGCACGGTCGGGGATGACGTTGTGCTTGTAGCCGGCGGTGAGGCCGGTCGGGTTCGTCGTCGTGCGCAGGGTGGAGCGGATGAAGCTGGATGCCGCGCCGGTGCGCAGGGCGAGAGCGTCGGGATCGCCCGCATCGTCGCCGGTGATCTCGGCCAGCCCCTGGAGCAACTGCGAGGTCGTGTCGGTGAGGCGGATCGGCCACTCGGTGCGACCGAGGGCGGCGACGGCCTCGGCGAGCTTCGTCACGGCGTTGTCGGCGTGCAGGCCGCTGCCGTGGCCCGCGCGGCCGCGGGCGACGAGCTTGATCCAGACGAGGGCCTTCTCGCCGACCTGGAGCAGGTACGCGCGGCGGTCGCCCACCGCGATCGAGTATCCGCCCACCTCGCTGATGGCCTCGGTCGCGCCGGCGAACCACTCGGGACGGTTCTTCACCACGAGTGCCGAGCCTTCGACGCCACCGTTCTCCTCGTCGGCGAAGAAGGTCACGATGATGTCGCGTTCGGGCTGCTCCCCCGCGCGCAGCACGTCGGCGACGGCGGTGAGGATCATGGCATCCATGTCCTTCATGTCGACGGCACCGCGCCCCCAGAGCACGCCGTCGCGGATCTCGCCCGCGAAGGGGTCGACGCTCCAGTCGGCGGCGACCGCCGGCACCACGTCGAGGTGGCCGTGCAGGATCAGGGCGGGCTTGTGGGGGTTGCGTCCGGGAATGCGGGCGCAGACGTTCGTGCGACGCGCGATGGGCTCGTAGTACTCGACCGGGAGGCCGAGGGCCTCGAGGTATGCGCCGACGTACTCGGCCGCTTCGCGCTCGCCCTCGGCACGGCCTCCGCCGTAGTTCGAGGTATCGAACCGGATCAGGTCGCGCGCGACGCGGGCGACCTCGGGGACGTCGGTTTCGAGCTCGGGCATGCGCACTACGGTACCGGGGGCGAGCATGCTCCCCCGCCCCCGCGTCGCCGTGAGACGCGCCCGGGGGGCGGCATCGATTCGAGGCGGCGTCGGGAGCGTGGTAATGTCGTTCTTCGTTGCGAAAGCAGCAAATCACCCAGATGCGCGGGTGGCGGAATAGGTAGACGCGCTAGCTTGAGGTGCTAGTGCCCTTTAACGGGCGTGGGGGTTCAAGTCCCCCCTCGCGCACAGAACGAAGAAGGCCCCGGATTCATCCGGGGCCTTCTTCGTCGTCTATCGGAGGCTCTGTCACGGGTGGCCTGAGAGCGTGCGCGCTCGGCGCCGCGGGAGGGCGCGCGCCGGCGGTTCCCGGCGCAGCCGCACGTTCTGTCCGCGTCGCCCTCGCCGAGAGTCTTTCCCGCGCCCGCCGTGACTCCGCAGAAACACCCGCGTGACATCGGCCGCTTAGCGTCGAGGCATGCCCGCTTTCACCATCCCGACGATCGACATCTCCGCCTGGGTCGCCCCGGGCTCCCCCGATGCGCGAGCGGCGGTGGTCGCCGCCGTCGACCACGCGTGTCGCACCGTGGGGTTCATGCAGGTGGTGGGTCACGGCATCCCGGATGCCGTGATCTCGGAGCTGACCGAGGGAATCGACGAGTTCTTCGCCCTGCCGTTGGAGGCGAAGAAGGCGTACGTGCGGCCCGCGGCGGAGAATCGCGGGTACAGCCCGCCGAAGAGCGAGTCGCTCAGCTACAGCCTGGGCGTCGACCCGGTGACGCGGATGAACGACTTCTTCGAGGCGTTCAACGTGGGAACCTCTGCCGCCGAGTACCCCGGCAGCACCGCGACCGAAGCGGACTACGCCGAGAACACCTGGCCGGCCGAGACGCGGCTGTTTGAGCCCGCGGTGCACGCCTACTACGGCGAAGCGCGCCGGGTCGCGCACACTCTCACGCGGATCTTCGCTTCGGCGCTTCGGGTGCCCGACGACTTCTTCGACGGCGTCACCGACCATTCGATCGATGTGATGCGCATGAACAACTACGCCCTCCCGCCCGGCGAGATCGAGCTCGGCGCCGAACTCACCGGCATGGGCGAGCACACCGACTTCGGCCTCGTGACGGTGCTGTGGGCGGATCAGGTCGCGGGCCTGCAGGTGCTCGGCCAGGACGGCTCGTGGAACGACGTCTCCCCCGCGCGCGGCGCGCTGCTCGTCAATCTCGGCGACGTCGCCGCCCGCCTGACCAACGACCGCTGGATGTCGACGCTGCACCGGGTGAAGCCACCCGTCGTCGACGGGACGATCGAGCGCCGCCGATCCGCCGCCTTCTTCCACGACGGCAATGCCGACGCCGTCATCGCCCCGCTGCCGCACTTCGTCTCGGACGAGGCTCCGGCCCTGTACGACCCGGTGACGATCCGCGAGCACATCGCGGCGAAGCTCGCCGGGTCGCGCGCGGGGCGCAAGAACACCGGTGCACAGCGCGAGGCAGCGCGGGTGACGGCAGCGAGCAGAGGCTGAGCCGAGCCGCGGGCGGCGGGCGGGGCTTGCGCCCGCACGCGGGTGACGGCGGGCGGCGCGCCCACGCGCCGGTGACGGCGGACGCGGCTCGCACCCACAGGCGGGCGACGGCGGACGCGGCTCGCACCCACACGCGAGCGACGGCGGACGCGGCTCGCACCCACACGCGGGCGACGGCGGACGCGGCTCGCACCCACACGCATAAACGCGATCAGCGACCAAAAACACGCGCTCCCCGCGTTTATGCGCGCCAATCGCGTTTATGCGCGACACGACGGCCGAACCCGGCACCAGACCAACGTCGGGCCGGACGCGCATGGCGGGGGCGAGCGCCGGAGGACGACCTCACGCCCACACGCATAAACGCGATCAGCGACCACAAACACGCGCTCCTCGCGTTTCTGCGCGTAAATCGCGTTTCTGCGCGACGCAACGGCCAAACCCGGCACCAGACCAACGCCAGGCCGGACCAACGCCGGGCCGGACGCGCATCGCGAGGGCGAGCCCCGGCGAACGACCTCACGCATAAACGCGATCAGCGACCACAAACACGCGCTCCCCGCGTTTCTGCGCGTAAATCGTGTTTATGCGCGACGCAACGGCCGAACCCGGCACCGGACCAACACCGGACCGGACCAACGCCGGGCCGGACGCGCATCGCGGGGGCGAGCGCCGGCGAACGACCTCACGCCCACACGCATAAACGCGATCAGCGACCAGAAACACGCGCTCCCCGCGTTTCTGCGCGTCGATCGCGTTTATGTGCGCCGGGGACGCGATCGCCGCGGGGGCGAATCAGGCCGCCGACACCCCGAACAGCAGACCCAGCACGTAGGTGACCGCGGCGGCGCCGAAGCCGATCGCGAGCTGACGCAGACCGCGCTTGAGGGGTGAGGCGCCCGAGAGCAGACCGACCATCGCACCGGTGCCCATCAGCGCGACGCCGACGAGGCCGAGGGCGAGGGCCACGGCCGCGAAGCCCGACATCCCGAAGATCCACGGCAGCACCGGGATGATCGCGCCCGAGGCGAAGAACAGGAAGCTCGACAGAGCCGCACCCCATGCGCTGCCGACGACGTCGTGCGAGGACTCGCCCGGGGCGGCCGCGGCGGGTGCGGTACCCGCCTGGGCCGCGGTGACGACCTCGCGAGCCTTTTCGAGGGCCTCATCGGGGTGCATCCCGCGGGTGCGGTAGACCAGCGCGAGCTCGTTGGCATCCAGGTCGAGGTGAGGAAGAGCAGAGTCGGCGAAGTCGCTCTCTTCGGTGGCCTCGAGCAACTCGCGCTGCGAACGCACCGACACGAACTCACCGGCGCCCATCGAGAGGGCTCCCGCGAGCAGGCCCGCGATGCCGCTGAACAGCACGAAACTCGGGGCGACACCGGTCGCGCCGACACCCATCACGAGCGCGAGGTTCGACACAAGACCGTCGTTGGCGCCGAAGACGGCGGCGCGGAAGGTCCCCGAGAGGCGTCGACGGCCGCGGGCGGCGAGGCCCCGCACGACCTCGTGGTGCACGCGCTCGTCGGCGGCCATCGCGGGGGTGGCGTAGGGCTCATCGGCGTAGGGCGAGCGGGCCTCGGCGTTCTGGGCCAGGGCCAGCACGAAGATCGAGCCGAATCGGCGGGCCATCCACGCCAGGAGACGCGTGCCGATGCCGGGTTGCGGCAGGCGCGGCGGCTGCTCGCCGAGCAGGTCGATCCAGTGCTGCTCGTGGCGCCCCTCGGCCTCGGCGAGGGCGAGGAGGATGTCGCGTTCTTCACCGGTGCGGCGCGACGCGAGCTCGCGGTACACGCGCGCCTCGGCGCGTTCGTCGACGAGATAGCGAGCCCAGCGGCGGCGATCGCGGGCGGTGGGTGTGGCGGGGGTCGTCACGGGGGCTCCTTCGGGTCGCCCCCCACCGTAGTGAGGGGGATTCCCCCTCTCGGGCGCGTCGGCTCACACTGACAGCATTTCGGGCCTCCGAAGAGCGTGATCCCGCGGATGCCGGGGCTTCGGTGCCAGCATTTCGGGACCGCGAAAGCGGGTCGGTGGCGGCGTCACAGGGGCCGGCGCATCGCACCGCGCGCGGCGGCGTCACCGGGGGCCGGCGCATCACCGGCGCGCGGCGCTGCCAGCGTCACGAGACGGTACGCCGCAACGACGCCATAGACGGCCGCGGCGTACGCAATTCCTGAGTTCCGGGCGCGGCGCCCGCGGCGGCGAGGCCCGGGGTCCGATTCTCAGGGGGCTACGGGTATCACCGGCCGGCGGGCTGAGCCGCAGCGGCGCGAGTCTCAGGAGTTAGGTACGCTCGCGGCGGCTCCCCGCGGCCGATGCGCCGCCCGGGTCGCCACTGCGGCCGGCCCACCGCGCAGGGTCGCCACCGCGGCCGCCCCGACGCGGAGCCGGCCGGCGCGGGGCCGGGGCTTGCGCGCGCCTCAGGAATGCACGCGCTTGCGCAGGACGTCGATGCGCGCCTGCAGTTGGGCGACCGTCGCGTGCGACACGGCGGGGCCGCCGCAGATGCGCCGGAGCTCGGCGTGCACGAGTCCGTGCGGCTCGCCGCTCTGGCGGGCATAGAGGCCCACCATCGTGTTGAGCAGCTGACGTTGTTCTTTCAGCGTGCGGTGCAGCGGGGCCGGAAGCCCCCCGTCGTCGACGCTCGGCGGCTCGACGCCGCTCTCCTTCTCGGTCGCCTCGCGGGTGGACCGGTGGCGTGACTGCCGCGTGGCGCGCGACATGAGCACCTCGTGCACCTGTTCGGGTTCGAGAAGACCCGGGATGCCGAGGAACTCCTCCTCTTCGATGGTTCCGGGAACCGCGAGTTGACCGAACTCCTGCCCGTCGAACATCACGCGATCAAAATGCGCGAGGGATCCGAGCGCCTGGTACTCGAATTCCTGCTCGAGCGCGTCGGAGGCTTTGTCCTCGCGCTCGGCGGCATCCATCATGTCTTCTTCGGCGTTCCATTGGTCTTCCGCGTCGCTGTCGCGATCGAGGGCGTGCTCGCGCTGCGCCTCCATCTCGCCGGCGAGAGCGAGCAGCTGCGGGACGTTGGGAAGGAACACGCTCGCGGTCTCACCGCGACGGCGCGCACGGACGAAACGCCCGATGGCCTGGGCGAAGAACAGCGGAGTCGAAGCGCTCGTGGCGTACACGCCGACGGCGAGGCGCGGGACGTCGACCCCCTCGGACACCATGCGGACGGCGACCATCCAGCGGCTCGTGCCCTTCGAGAACGTCTCGATCCGCCCCGAGGCCTCGGCTTCGTCCGAGAGGACGATGGTGACCTTCTCGCCGCTGATGTCTTCGAGGATGGCGGCGTAGGCGCGTGCGGCGGTCTGGTCCGTCGCGATGACCAGGCCCCCGGCATCCGGGACCGTCTCGCGCACCTCGGTGAGGCGCCGATCCGCGGATCGAAGGACCGCGGGGATCCAATCGCCGTTCGGATCGAGCGCGGTGCGCCAGGCCTGCGAGGTAATGTCCTTGGTGTTGTCCTGCCCGAGCTGGGCCTCCATCTCTTCGCCGGCCTTCGTGCGCCAGCGCATCTGCCCCGCATAGACGAGGAAGAAGACGGGCCGCACGACGCCGTCCTCGAGAGCGCGCCGGTACCCGTAGGCGTAGTCGGTGCGTGAGAGGCGGATGCCCTTCGCGTTCGGGTGGTACTCCACGAACGGAATGGGCGCGGTGTCACTGCGGAACGGCGTTCCCGACAGCAGCAGTCGGCGAGTCGCGCGGTTGTAGGCCTCGCGCAGGGCGTCGCCCCAGCTCAGCGCATCTCCACCGTGATGCACCTCGTCGAGGATGACGAGGGTTCTGGCATCCATCGTCAGACGCTGATGCACCTCGGCCTTCACCGCGACCTGGGCGTAGGTGACCGCGACGCCGTGATACTGCCGGGAGGGGGTGGCGTGCCGATTGGAGAAGAAGGGATCGAGACGGATGCCGACCCGCGCGGCCGCCTCGGCCCACTGGGTCTTGAGGTGCTCGGTGGGGGCCACCACGACGATGCGGTCGACGACGCGACGACGCATCAGCTCGGAGGCGAGGCGGAGGGCGAAGGTCGTCTTGCCGGCGCCGGGGGTGGCCGCGGCGAGGAAATCGCGCGGGCCCTTGCCCTCGCCGTCGGGCCCGTCGAGGCCGAAGTAGAGGTCGAGCGCCTCGGCCTGCCAGGCGCGCAGGCGCTGCGCCGTTCCCCAGGGGGCGCGCTGCGGGAACGAGGGCGACAGGTGCTCGGCGGCGAACGAGCCGAAGTGGGGTTCGACGCCGTCGGCCGTCGCGGCGTCGAGAGGCAACGGCGCCTCGCCGGGGAGGGGGTGGTCGGCGACGGGCGCGGTGGCGTGGGTGGGGGCGGCGGGGGCGTCCGCGGAGGCGGGCGCGGCGGAGCTGACCGCCGCGGGGCCGGGGCTGGCGACCGGGCGGGGACCGGCCGCGGCGTCCGGACTGGCAATGGGACCCGGGGACGCCACGGGGCCGGGACTCGCGATCGGACCCTGAGACGCCACGGGCCCAGGAGCCGCGACGGACCCAGGACTCGCGATCGGACCCGGGGACGCCACGGGGCCGGGGCTGGCGATCGGCCCCGGAGACGCGACGGGCCCAGGACTCGCGACGGGACCCGGACTCGCGACGGGCCCCGGACTCGCGATCGGACCCGGGGACGCCACGGGGCCGGGGCTGGCGATGCGTGTCGAGGGCACGGCATCCGGGTCTGCGGGGGTGTGCGGGAGGTTCGGGGTGCGGGCTTCTTCTTCCAGCATCGAACCTCCGTCCCGTGTGTGCGCGAACATCCACGATAGGCGAAGCGGATCGGTCGTGGCGGCGGCCGGTGAGTCGTTCCGCCGTCTCACCGTCGATAAACGCTCTCCGCACGCAGAAACGCTCTCTCCGCGCGTTTTCGCGCGGACATCGCGTTTATGCGTCGAGGAGACGGCACGTCGGGCGTGTCTGCCGTCGGGGCGTCTCGACGAGTGGCGGGGCAGGCCGCACCGGAGCCTGGAGCGATGTCGGAGGCCGGGGTTAGCCTGGGGGTCGGAGGTTTCGATGACACTCGATCCGCACTCGCCCCGCACCTCGCCCTCGCCCGACAACCCCGGTCCGCACCCCTGGCGCCGGTACGTCGCCCTGGGCGATTCGTTCACCGAAGGCATCGGCGACCCGCTGCCCGACGGCGGCCATCGGGGGTGGGCCGACCGCGTCGCCGAGGTCCTCGCCTCGGCGGTCGACGACTTCGCCTACGCCAACCTCGCCGTGCGCGGCAAGCTCATCGGGCAGATCGTGGCCGACCAGATCGAGCCCGCGCTCGCGCTCAAGCCCGACCTCATCACGTTCTCGGCGGGCGGCAACGACGTCATCCGTCCCGGGACCGATCCGGATGCCGTGGCTCAGCAGTTCGAAGATGCCGTCATCCGCCTGCGTCGCGACAACAACGCCACCGTCGTCGTGTTCACCGGCATCGATACCGAGTTCACGCCCGTGTTCCGCGGCATTCGCGGCAAGGTCGCAATCTACAACGAGAACATCCGCGCGATCGCCGACGCCCACGACTGCGTCGTCGCCGACCAGTGGGGACTGAAAGAGGTGCAGGACATGCGCTTCTTCGACGACGACCGGCTGCACTACAACGCTCTCGGCCACCACGAGGTGGCGCGCATGGTGCTGAGGGCGTTGAACGTGCCCAACGACCTGCAGCCGATGCAGCCAGAGGCCCTGAACGCCACCACGTGGCGTGCCGCGCGCGAGAAAGACCTCGTGTGGGCGCGGTCGTACCTCGTGCCGTGGGTGCTGCGGCGTCTGCGGCATCAGTCGTCGGGCGACCACATCCAAGCCAAGCGTCCCGAGCCGCTGCCCGTCATCACGCTGGCGCCAGGGCGGGATGCCACGGCCTCGGGCGAGACGCGGGTCTGACCGCCGTGCCGCTCGAGGCCCTCGTCCCCGAGGCCGTCGCCGCGCTGCTGCGCGTCGCCGACGCCGACACCCTGCTCCGCGACGCTGACGGTCTCGCCGACGGGCTCACCGACGCGGGATGGACGCTCGAGGTCGAGAGCGGGCGCTTCAGCGCCGACGGATGGGACCTGCTGTCGACGGCATGGGCGCCGAACGTGTCGGTGTTCTGTGACGGCGACGATCGCACGGTGCGGGAGGCTGCGCTGTCGGTCGCCGCGGCACTCAACGACGATCCGCATCGATGGACGTTCCGCTCCGAGGGTCCTGACTGGTCGACGTGGGCTGCCGACGACGAGCGGTGGGCGAAGGAAGACACCGACTGGCTCACGTGGGCGGGGTCAGGCGTGGTGGTGCTGCTGTTCACCGCGGGAGAGTCGACCGCCGCATCGGGCCCGCTCCCGGCGCACCTGCAGCTCGCGATCGAACGCGCCGATACCCCGTCCGAGGGTCTTCCCCGTGACGACGATCGCGCACGCCGCGTGCTGCGCGAGGGCTCCGTCGTCGCGCGCTGGTATCTCTCGGGTGAGCACGAGCTTCCCGCTGACGTGGTCCAGGCGCTCGAGAACGACTCCGACGCTCGCGTGCGGGCCGCCGCGGAGTCGGAGCGCTGGATCCGCGAACGAGCGGAGGGCGAGCTCCCTCGGACGGAGTGAGAGCAGGCGGGCCCGTCACGAAGCCGGCCGTCTCACGGCGTGCGAGCTCCCTCGGGCGGAGTGAGCGCAGGCAGGCCCGTCACGAAGCCGGCCGTCTCGCGATCTGCTCCCTCCAACTCCACGAGCGATGGGCGCGAGTGCGCTCACGACCGCCGTCTCGGCCCCGCGCGGAGTCCGCGCGCGCGGATGAGCCGCCCCGCGACCCACCCCCGCCGCCCGCTCACGCGAACGCCGGGGCGCCCTCCACCGCCCCCGCGAGCTCTGCGAGCGTGCGGTGACTCAGCACGTCGGCGATCGTCACGGAGACCCCGCGCGCGGCGAGGGCGTGGGTGAACGAGACGAGGTCGATGCTGTCCATTCCGGCGTCGAGGAGGTCGTCGTCGCGGTCGACCGGGTGACCGAGCACGGCTTCGGCGGCCTCATCGAGAACGGCCTCCGCGAGAGCCACCTCCGCGAGATCGGCTCGCGCAGAGGTGGTCTCAGCGAGAACGCCCCCCGCAGAGACGGCCACGGCGGGCTCCAGCGCCTGCAGCGCGCGCGCGTCGAGCTTGCCGTTCGGCGTCAGCGGCAGCGCCTCGACCAGTACCGCGTCGGCGGGGACCATGTACCCCGGCAGCACCGCGGCGAGCTTCGTGCGGAAGGAGGCGGCATCCATGAATCGGGGGAAGGGACCCGGCTCGTCGGTGACGAGGAAGGCCCGCAGCACCGTCCCGCGCCCGCGGGGCCGCGGGAGCACCGCGGCCTCGCGCACCCCGCCGAGGCTGCGCACTGCCGTCGCGACCTCGCCGAGTTCGATGCGGTGCCCGCGGATCTTGACCTGGTCGTCGGAGCGGCCGAGGTACGCGAGTCGTCCGTCGGGTCGCACGCGGACCAGGTCGGCGGTGCGGTACATGCGTCCGCCGTGCCGGAAGGGGTCGGCGACGAACCGCTCGGCGGTGAGGGCTGCGCGCGCCGCGTACCCGCGCGCGAGCTGCGGGCCGGCGAGGTAGAGCTCGCCGACGGCTCCCACGGGTGTGGGCCGCAGCCGCCGGTCGAGGACGTACGCGCGCATCCCGGCGACCGGTCGACCCAGCACGACCTCGTCGGTCTCGCTCATCACCGCCGACACGGCGTCGACGGTCGTCTCGGTGGGTCCGTAGAAGTTCATCGCGCGCACCGGCGAATCCCCCAGCGTGCGCCACGCCTCGACACCGACCGCCTCTCCCCCGAGTCCCAGCACGCGCAAGCGCTCGTGCACCGGGCTGTCGGCCGGCAGGCACCCGAAAAGCGTGGGCGACAGCTCGATCATCGTGATGCCGCGGCCCAGGATCTCGGCCTCGAGGCTGACCGGATCGCGCATCGTGTCGGCGTCGAGCAGCTCCACCCGGTGTCCCGAGAACAGGGCCAGCAACGGCTGCCACGACGCGTCGAACCCGAACGACCACGCGTGCCCGACGGTAAGCGACCCCGGTGCGGCGCCGGAGTACGCACGCTCGGCGTGGTCGGCGTGGAGGGCCACGATGCCGCGGTGCGTGGCGACAACGCCCTTGGGCTCCCCCGTCGACCCGGAGGTGAAGATCATGTACAGCGCGTCGTCGGGGTGCACTTCGACGACGGGCGGGGCGGCGTCCGCGGGCTCGACCTTCGGCACGTCGTGCCACGGCGAGACGCCGATCACCGCTCGAGGGTCGGACAGGCGGCGGATCGCGTCGAGGCGACCGGCGGGTAGCGTCGGGTCGAGGTACACCGCGCACGCACCGGCCCGGGCGATGCCGAACAGCGCCTCGACCACCTCGATCGAGCGCGGCAGGGCGATGCCGACCACGTCTCCCCCGCCGATCCCCGCGGCGGCGAGTCCGGCGGCGAGGCGGGCCGTGCGATCGTCGAGCTCGCGGTAGGTCCAGGCGCGGGTGCCATCGGCGAGGGCGATCGCGTCGGGGCCGGATGCCACGGTCCCGGCGAACAGGTCGGGAACGGTTCGGCGGTCTTCGAGCGGGGCGCCCCGGTCGTCCGCCGCGCTCGGGTCGCGGCGAGAGACGGCGGCATCCATCCCCGCGGTGAGATCGCTGTCGCGCCCGACTGCATACGCGTGGCCGGCCAGCCGCGTCCACGCCGCGCGGTCCACGTGCCGTTCGGCCCGGATGCCGTCGACCGGCGCGGCGGGTCGGGCGATGATCTCGTCCAGCGCGGCCTGCCACAGATCGGCGAGCCCCGACGCGGAGTGCCCGACGAGCTGCTCAGCGCGCACCTCGACATCGACGACGAACCGACCCTCGATCACCGCGGGGGCGACGACGAGCGGGTAGTGCGTGAGGCTGTGCGCTTCGGCGTGGCGGACAGCGGCATCCGGAGCGAAACCGGTGCCGTCGTGACGCGAGACGGGCGCGTTCTGGAAGACGAGCAGGGTGTCGAAGAGCGACCCGGCGCCGGCGGTGCGGGCGATCGCGCGCAGCCCGGGGTGGGCGTGTGCGACGTCGAGGGCGAAGTCGTGCTGCAGCCGCTCGAGCACGGCGGCCACGGGAGCGTCGTCGAGGCCGATACGCACCGGCACGGTCGTGATGAACAGCCCCACCATGCTCTCGCTGCCGACGAGCTCGGGGTCGCGGCCCGACACGGTGGTGCCGAAGACGACGTCGTCGCGGTCGGTCAGGCGCGACAGCATCACGGCGGTGGCGAGCTGGGCGAGCGTGTTCAGGGTCACGTCGTGGCTGCGGGCGAACGACAGGAGGCGATCGGTGTCGGATGCCGACCACCCCCGCCGCTCGATCGTGGCGGCGCCGAAGCGGCCGTCGCCGGGCTCGGTCGCACGGTCGGCCAGCTGCAACGGGACGAAGCCGTCGCCGAGACGCGCGCGCCAGTGGTCGAGCGCTGCGGTCATGTCTTTCTGCTGCAGGTGGAGCACCTGATCGCGGAAGGGGCGCACCGCGGGGAGCGCGGCGTCTGCGTAGGCACGCTGGATCTCGTCGATCACGATGCCGAACGACCACCCGTCGAGTGCGATGTGGTGCCCGGTGAGCACGACCTCGTCGCCCGCGTCGGCATGGACGAGGGTCACCCGCAGCAGCGGACCGGTGCGCACGTCGAACCCGCGCCCGCGTTCCTCGTCGGCGATCGTCATGCCGTCGCCGGAGCGTTCTTCGACGGGGATCGTGCCCCGCGCGGGAATGACGTGGACCGGGTGCGGCAGTCCCTCGTCGACGAAGCGCCCGAGCACGACCGGGTGACGCGCAGCGACCGTGTCGACGGCGGAGCGCAAGCGAGTGGCATCCACTCGCCCGTCGAGTTCGAGACGCACCTGGATGACGTACGCGTCGTCGGTCTCGGCGGCCAGGGCCAGCAGTCCGCGCTGCAGCGGGGTGGCCTGGAGGACGTCGGCGATCATCGGCAATCTCCTGTCGAGGCGGGACGCGGGGCACGCGGGGTCACGACGCCCGCGATCATCGGGGGTCCCCCACCAGAGCGACGAGGAGTTCGGGGCTGAGCCCGGAGGCCGACAGCGGGGTGCTTTCGGTCGCGGTCGCGGCGGTCTCGGCGGGCCGGAGCGCACGCGCGAGCTCGACGAGCACCGGGTGCGCGAACACCTGGCGCGGGACGGCGGCGAGACCGCGCTCCCGGAGGCGCGCGACGAACGCGATCGATGAGATGCTGTCGCCGCCGAGGGCGAAGAACGACGCCTCGGGCGAGGGATCGGGGATGCCGAGCGCCTCGGCCGCGCACGCGAGGACCGCGTTCAGGGTGTCGATGTCGGGATCGTTTCCCGCGCCCGCGGCGGCGGGAACGGAACCCGCCGCAGCCCCCGCCCCGGAACTGCGGACGGGCTCGGCATCCGGAGCATTCGACTCGGTCGGCCGCGCCTCGCCGCGCGGGATCGGGAGATCGGCGAGGGTCGCGGTTTCGTCGGAGTCGGCCAGCGCGCCGATGACGGCCAGCAGCCGTTCGGCGAGACGGGCGACCGTGCGCGAGTCGAACAGCGCGGTGCGGAACGCGATTCCGCCGCGCAAGCCCTCGGCGTCGTCGATGAACTCGAACGACAACTCGAACTTCGCGTGCGTGCGCTCGGGCTCGGCGATCTCGTAGGCGATCTCGCCGCCCGGGTGCGGGAGCGTGCCGCGCAACTCTCCCCCGCTGTGCAGCTGCACCATCGTCGTGGCGAGGGGGCTCAGGCCGGTCGAGCGGTCGGGACCGACCGCGAGCACGACGTTCTCGAACGGCACCGTCTCGTGCTCGAGCGCGTTGACGAGGGTCTCGCGCGCCGAGACCACGAGGGCGTCGAGCGACGTGTCGGCCGGAACCCGATGCCGCAGCACGACCGTGTTGGCGAGCATGCCCACCATTTCGGCCGTGCGCTCGTCGCGGCCCGCCACGGGAACGGCGACGAGGATGTCGTCGCTCTCGCCGAGGCGGGCGAGCGTGGCGACGACCGCGGCCTCGAGCACCACGAACAGGCTCGAGCGGGTGCGCCGGGCGACGCCGCGCAAGCCCGCGGCGGCTCCGTCGGCGATCGTGAACGCGTGCCACCCGCCGTCGGCCGGGGCGAGGGGATCGGGCGCGCGATCGGCGGCGAGGGGCAGCCCCGCGGGCGCGTCGGCGAGCCGCGCACGCCAGAACGCCAGGGACGCGTCTGTGTCGGCGCGTTCCGTGACCAGGTCGAGCGGCGAGGGCGCGGGGGTCGGCCATGCCGGCGCGCGTCCGGCGGCACGCGCGTCGTAGGCGGTGGCGAGATCGCGCAACAGGATGCCGGTGGACCACTCGTCGGCGACCAGATGGTGCAGCAACAGACCCAGCGACCGGCCGTCGTCGGTGTGCACCGCGCGCACCCCGATCTCACGGTCGAGGTCGAAGCCGCGACGGAGGTCCTCGGCATCCGTCGACCACCAGGCGAGGTCGTCGAGCCGGTGCGTCGGCACCACGCGCTGCCGGGGGGTGCCGTCGACGACATCGACCAGGACGCGCAGGCCCTCGTGGCGCACGAGCACGTCGCGGACGGCTGCGCGGAGCGCGGCGGCATCGGGAGCACTGGTGAAGCGCAGCACGTACGGGATGGCGTAGCCGAGACCGCCGTCGTCGAAGCGGTCGAGGAACCAGATGCCGCGCTGCTGCGGGAGCAGCGCAACCGCGTCGGCGCGCGTGGCCGCACCGGACTCCTCCGTTTCGGCGGAACGCGGCGCACCGGGGGTGCGGGAGCGTCGGCGCGGGCGGCCCCCGATCTCGCCGTCACGGGCTCACCCGCCACCGCACCGAGCGCCCGCGCGGTGGGGTGGGCGAAGAAGTCGCCGATGCGCAGGCCGTCGATACCGCGCGCGCGAAGAGTCGCGATGACGCGGGTGGCCAGCAAGGAGTGTCCGCCGGCGTCGAAGAAGTCGTCGTCGGGCCCCAGGTCGAAAGCTTCCAGGGCGCCGCGGAACGCCTCGAGCACGGCATCCGCCCGCTCGGTGAGCTCGGCGTCTGCAGACACCGTCGCGGTGCGTACCGGAGCCGAGGCGTCGACGACCCCCGTCGCGACAGATGCCGGTCGCAGCAGCATGACGTCGCGCAGCAGACGCCCGGCGGGCTCGTCGCCCTCCGCTGTCGCGAGGGCCTCGACGGCCGTGCACAGCGCGTCGAGCACCGTGCGCGCCGCCGTCTCGGACACGTCGGACGACCACGTCACCTCCAGCGCGGGCGTCGTACCTTCGCGGAGGGCGATGGTGATCCCCGGCTCGGTCGCCAGCGGCGGCAGCTCGATCTCGCGGGCCGCGGCGCCGCCGATGCGGGCGGAGCCGAGCACGTCGCCGACGCCGACGAGCAAGAACCCGGCCCGCTCGCGCAGCGCGGGCTGCGCGCGGCGGATCAGCTCGACGGGAACGACGCCCCCGGCCGTCGCCGCGCGCACCGCCTCGACGGTGCGGGCGGTCAACGACGCCACCGTGTCGTCGCCGCGCACCCCGAGCCGCAGCGGCACGAGATTGCCTCGCGCGCCCACGGCGTGCGCTCCCATGCCCTCGACGTCGAGGACGGGCAGGTCGATGACGCCATCGGTGCGCCCCGTGGCCGCCGTCAGCACCGCCGCCGCGGCCACCGCGAGCGTGTGCAGTCCACCGGCTCCGGTGCGGGCGACCGCCTCGGCGAGCCGCGGCAGCTCGGCGCGCAGGCGCCGGATGCCGTGTGCCTCGGCCCCGACCGGTGTCGGCTCGGCGACCGAGCGACGCCAGGCCGCGGGGAGCGTCAGCGGCACCGCCCCGTCGAGCACCGCACGCCACCGCTCGAGCACGGGCGCACTGCCCGTCCCCCGCAGCCAGCGCACCTTCTCGGCGGCGAAGCGCCGGTAGGCGCCCCGATCGATGGCGGGGGCGTCGCCGTCGTAATGAGCGCTCAGCCGGGCGAAGAACGGATGCCAGGAGGCATCGTCGAGGGCGATGTGGTGCCCCACGATCCCGAGCACGAGTCCGGGTCGATGGGCGTCGTCCGCACCGGTGTGGGCCTCCCCGGAGGTTCCTGCTGCGGTGGCGCCCGCAGCAGTGCCCCGATCGCGGGTGTCCCCGGAGCCGGTGTCGATGAGCGAGACGCGCAGCGGCGCCTCGGTGGCGAGGTCGAAGGCCACGCGCGCGCGGCCCACGACGTACGCGCGCACCTCGTCGGGGGCGAGCGCGATCCGCTCGACGTGGACCGCGTCGGCGGACAGCTCCCGCGGGCGTACGCCGCCCTCCACGGCATCCCAGACGGTGCGCAGCGCCGGGAAGTCCTCGATCGTGCGGCGCAGCGCCGTGGCGAGCCGATCGGCGTCGACGTCGCCGTCGAACCGCACGGCGAGGGCGACGGCGCCCGTCGCCGCGTACGGGTCGAGCTCGTGCAGGAGCCACATACGCTCCTCCGAGGGCGAGGCGACCACCTCGTCGACCGATGCCGGAGCGGCAGCGCTGGCGATCCCCCGCGCTTTCAGCAGGGCGTCCATGCGGGCGCGCTTCGCGCCGCTCAAGAGCGACGACGCGCGCGCGGCGGGCCGCGGACGACCCACTGCGTCGAGGCGCCGGGACACGGCATCCAGGATCTCGTCCGCCGTCTCGAGCGCGAGGGCGTCGACGGCGACGTCGGCGGTGAGCACGAGGGCACCGTCACTCTCACCGAGTCGGATGTCGAGCACGACCTGGGGCGTCGCCGTCCATGCGGCGACCGGGGCGGGGGTAGCGGGCCAGGCGAGGCCGTTCGTGACGACGACCGGGCAGGCGACCGCCGTGCGGTCGCGTCGGGCCAGAGCGGTGGCGACCGCGGGGCCGTCGGGTCCGTCGAGGCGAGCGAACAGCTCGGCCTGCAGCACCCGGGCGCTGCTGACGGCGTCGGCCGGATCGGCTCCGGCGCCCACGACGACGAAGCCGGCGAACGGCCCCACCGGCGCATCTTCGCCGCCCCCGCGGTCGGCACCGACAGCCGCACCGGGCCGCCGGACCGCGCGGCCAGCTCGTCGCCGATCGCACCCGCGGCGACGGAGTGCGCCGACAGGCCCGCCGCTCCGCCTGCGAGCACCGCTCGCCGCCAGATCGCCGCGTCGACGACCCGAGAGGTCCGCTCCGTGCGGATCGGTCCCAGGCCGTCGAGGGCCGCGCGCCAGGGCAGACGGGGAGCCGCGGGCAGGTCGTCGGCCGCGCGCTGCGCCCGGTCGGCGTCGGCGCCCGCAGGGAACGCGCGCAGAGCGTCGAGCAGCCCCGTCGGTGCGGGCGGCAGGGAGAGCGTCGGGTCGGCCAGCAGACGCCGAGCCTCGGAGATGACGCGTGCGAGGCCCTGCCCGTCGAGGGCGAGCGCGTCGGAGCACAGCACCACCGCGTCGCGGTCGTCGCGGCGCACGTGCACGACCTCGACCAGCGCGTCGAGGGGCCGAGGTGCGGTCCGCAGCTCCGCCAGCAGATCGACGAAGGCGTCGTCGCCGCGTCCGTGCAGGTCGACCACCCGCAGCACGTCCGCCTCGGGCGCGACGCTCTGCGTTCCCGCCGTCGCGTCGATCCGCAGTCGCAGCGCCTCGTGACGGGCGACCAGGGATGCCACGACCTCGCGCAGCCGATCGGCGTCGACGTCGCTCTCCCAGACGCGCACGTCGAGCATCCCGGTCGCCCCGAGGGGAGCCGCGCCGTCGCGCGCGGCGAGGTACGCCCGCTGCAGCGGGGTGAGGGGTGCGGAGTTTGCGTGCTCAGACATCGGCGCCCTCCGTCACGAGCTCGACGAACAGTTCGGCGATGACGTGCACGTCGTCGCCTCCGCGATCGGCGAGCACGGCGGCGAGCCGGCGAGGCGTGCGCGCCTCGAACAGCTCGGCGACCGTGAGGTCGCTCACCCGCAGCTCGTCGCGCAGGGCTGCGACGCACGCGACGGCGCGCACGGAGTCACCGCCGATGCGGAAGAAGTCGTCGTCGGCGCTCAGGTCGGCCGTTCCGACCACCTCGGCCATGACCAGGGCCACGGCGCGCTCGAGCGGCGTCTCGTCGGACGCGGCCGTCGTGGGCATCGCCGCGCGCGCGGCCCCCTCGGCCAGAGCGGCGCGGTCGATCTTGCCGTTGACGGTCAGCGGCAGGCGGTCCACGAGCACGATGACCTCGGGCAGCATGTACGCCGGCAGGCGTTCCGCGAAAGCGGCGCGGATGCCCCGCTCGTCGACGACCGCGCCGGCACGGCGCGCCACGGTGACCGCGAGCACCCCCGACCGCACGGGCAGCAGCGACGCGATCGCGCGATCGACGCCGGGCACGCCGTCGAGAGCGCGCTCGATCTCGCCCAGCTCGATGCGGTATCCACGCAGCTGGATCTGGTGGTCGCGGCGCCCGTGGAACTCGATCACCCCGTCGGGGCGGTAGCTCGCCAGATCGCCGGTGCGATACCACCGCACCCCCTCGTGCACGACGAAGCGGTCGCTGGTGCGCTCGGGGTCGCCGCGGTAGCCGCGCGCCACGCCCGCTCCCCCGATCCACAGCTCGCCGACGACGTGGTCGGGGCAGTCCTCGCCGCGCTCGTTGACGACGCGGCAGCGGACGCCCGCCATCGGAACGCCGTACGGGACGACGGCCTCGGGGTGGTCGGCATCCGGTTCGTGAACGGTCGAGTGGATCGCCGTCTCGGTCGTGCCGCCGAGTCCCGCGAAGCGCACGCCGGGCACGCGCGCAGCGAAGGCCGCGGCTGTCGAGCCGGGCACCCAGTCGCCCCCGGTGATCACGGTGCGAACGCTCACGAGCTGATCGTCGGATGCCGCATCCAGCAGCATCCGCAGCAGGGCGGGCGCCGCGTTGACCACCGTGACACCGTGCCGCTCGATGAGCTCGGCCCACGCGAAAGCGTCGCCCGTGTCGGAGGCCTCGGGCATGACCACCGAGCCGTCGAGGGCGAGCGGGGCGAACAGGTCGTACACCGACAGGTCGAACTGCAGCGACGACAGCGCGATCGTGCGCTCGTCTCCGGTGAGGCCGAAGTGCGCGGCGATCGCGTCGATCGTCGCCGCCGCCGCGGAGTGCGGCACCTCGACGCCCTTCGGCTCGCCCGTCGACCCCGAGGTGAACAGGACGTAGGCGATCGCCGACGGCTCGACCGGCACGGGGGCGGCGAGGGGGACGGAATCCCCCGCAACCGCGAGCACCGGCACGTCGACGCCCTCGGCCGCGCCCACGAGCGCCTGGGCGCCGGAGCGCGCGAGGATGCGGTCGCGGCGGGCGGCGGGATCGTCGACGTTGATCGGCACGTAGGCCGCCCCCGCCGCGAGCACACCGAGCACCGCGATCGCCTGGTCGACGCCCTTGGGCAGGCGCACCGCGACCGTGTCGCCCGCGCCGACGCCGATCGCGGCGAGACGCGCCGCGAGGGTGAGGGCCTTCTCCGCGAGCTCACCGGCGGTGAGGGTGCCGCGCGCGGAGCGGACGACGATGCCGTCGGGGTGCGAGCGGGCGCGGGTGAAGAACGCGTCGTGCAGGGTGCGGGCGGCGGGTGCGGGCACGTCGTGCGCGGTGCGCCGCTCGAGCTGCCCCGCCGGGAGGGGAACGGCGCCGTCGCCGTGGTCGATCACGGTGTCGACGAGGTCGATGAACGCGCGGAACATGTCGGCGATCACTCCGGGCGGGAAGGCGTCGCGGCGCACGTCCCAGTTGACGAGCATCCCCTCGGCGACGTCCACCACCTGCGCGTCGAGCTCGACCTGCGGTCCCTGCGAGATGATCCACGACGGCGTGCCGAACACGCCGAGCACCCGCTCCGAGAACAGCCGGCCGAGGTTGAGGCCCGAGGTGAACACGATCGGGGCGAGCACGGGTTCGCCGGCTGCACGGCCGAGGTCGCGCAGCACGTCGAGCCCGCCGTACGCGGCGTGGTCGACGGCCGCGTGCAACTGGCTCTGCAGCCGCCGGGCGCGCTCGGCGAACGACTCCGGAGCGGCGTGGTCGACGGCCAGGAGCACCGAGTTGGTGAAGTCGCCGACGAGGTCGTCGACGTCGGGCACGACGGGCGCGCGCGTGAAGAGCGGCACGTTCAGGAGGAACCGCTGCTGGGTCGACCAGCGCGCCACGACCTCGGCGAAGGCGGTGGCGAGCACGACCGACGGCGTCACCCCGAGGCTCCGGGCGCGCGCGGCGAGGGCGTCGGCGCGGTCGTGGTCGAAGGTCTCGGCGAGGCGGACGCTCGCGTGCGGGTCGGGCCGGTCGCCCTCCGCCCGCGCCGGGAGCGCCGGGGCACCGGGGAACGTCGGCACCCGCTCGGCCCACCAGGCCCGGTCGCGCTCGCGGGCCGCGGGGTCGCCCTCGACGGCGAGGTATTCGCGGTAGCCGGGGTGGGCGGGAACGCCGAGCGCGTCATCGTCGTCGTAGGCGCGAGCGAGGTCTTCGAGGATGCGACGGTAGCTCTGCGCGTCGGCGGCGAGCATGTCGACGTCGACGTGCAGGCGAGTGCGCCCGGCGGGCAAGAGGGTCAGGGCCACCTGGACGACCTGGCCGTCGACCACGTCGAGCATCTGGTGGGATCGTTCGTCGCGCAGACGCTCCAGCTCGCGAGCGACCCCGGCGTCGTCGAGGTCGCGCAGGTCGTCGACCCGCACCGTCGACGACACCGCTCCCGCGGGAACGATCCACTGCATCGCGTCGTCGGTGAAGGCCGCGCGCAGCATCGGGTGGCGTGTGACGAGCGCCGTCACCGCGCGCGAGAGACGGCCGGGGTCGATGCCGTGGCCGTCGAATTCGACGTAGAGGTGCGCGGCGACCCCGCCCAGCCGATGCTGCGTCTGCCGGCCGCTCCAGTAGGCGTGCTGCATTGGCGCGAGCGCGAAGCGGGGGTCGTCGTGCACGGCGGCGCGTGCCACCTCGCGCGAGACGGGTGCGCCGGCCCCGGCGAGAAGGCGCTCCCACGCGGCGACGGTCGGGGTGGCGGCCAGCGCGCCGAAGCCCACCTCGGCGCCTTCGGCCCGCCATCGCTCGGCGAGGCGGATGATGGCGAGCGAGTGCAGGCCGTGCATGAGCAGGTCGTCGTCGGGCTCGATCTCGTGCGCGGCGATGCCCACCTGGGCGGCGATCTCGGCAGTGATGCGGGTGCGGTCGAACACGGTTCTCCTCAGACTCCAACGGGAACGGAAAGACGGATGCCGACGCCCTCGGCGCCGACGTTCGCGGGGGCGCCCGCGAAAGGGGCAAGACGGATGCCGACGCCCTCGGCGCCGGGAACGAGATCACCGGCGTTGACGACCTCGGAAAAGAACGGGGGCATGCCGACGCCCGCGGGGAGCGCCGCGTGGCGCCCGGTGTGGGCGCGCACCGCCCGGGCGCCGCGCGGGGCCTCGTCGCGCACGGCGAGGGCGCCCGGCAGTCCCCCGACATCGAGGTCGACGAGCTGCAGCCGGGCCGCGGGGTCGAGAGCGCACGTCACGACGGCCGGCGCCGCGTCGGCGGGGGCGAGGGTGAGGGCCTCGGGCTCGGCGACGAGGCCGGTGCCGAGGCACTTCACGACCGCTTCGCGGCGCACCCACGCCCGCGCGAGCAACGCTGCGTCCCAGCCGCTCCGCGGACGTTCGCGGACGGGGAGGTAGTCGGCGACGGCGTCGTTCGCCGCACCGATCCCCGCCTCGACGTCCACGCCCACGTCGCCCTCGGGTCGGTACGCCACGAGCACCACGCCGCCGGAGTGGGCGATCGAGATCCCCCCGGCGGCATCCGGAGTCGACGGCATGCCGGCGCGCGGGTCACCCGGCGGGCGTACGTCGATCGTCACGTCGGCGGGGCCCCTGCCGGTGGCGGCGGCGACGAGCGCCCGCGCGAGCACGCGGCCGGTGGTGAACTCGGCCGCGCGAGCCGGGCGCATCGCCCTCAGACGCTCGCGCTCGCGGTCGCTCAGCCACGGGTGCCCCGGTGCGAGCACGCGGGCGGCGACGATCACGCGCCCACCGCCGTGCGGATGCGCGACAGCAGCAGTTCGGGGTGATCGAGGAGGGCGAAGTGTGCTCCCTCCAGCACGAGCGTTCCGTGATCGATCGCGCCGGCCTGCAGCAACGGTATCCATCCGCGGACCGCGACGGGACCGGCGACGGGGTCGTCGCGCCCGGCGACGGTGAGCAGTCCCCCGGCGCGCAACGGACCGCGCTCGGCGTCGGCGGCTGCGCCCGGGCGGTCGAACTCGGCCGCGGCGGTGAGGTCACCGCGAAGGGCCCGGATCGCGAGCGTCAGGAACGGCTCGTCGCCGAGCAGCACCTCGGGGGTACCGCCCAGACGACGCAGCCACGCGCGCCACGCCTCGCGGTCGTCGTCGGCGGGGAGGCGTCCGCCGCGTCGTCGCCCCGGTGCGGGGCGACCCGACAGCACGAGGAGATCGACCGGGATCAGGGCCGACAGCGCCGCCGCGAGCGACGCGCCGAAGCTGTGCCCGAGCAGCACCGTGGGGATGCCGTCGGACGTCAGCTGTCCGAGCACGCCCGCGAACGCCGCGACGAACTCCGGGTACGAGGTGAGCGGCTCCTCGGCGATGCGGGTCTCGTGACCGGGGTACTGCAGGGCGACGATGTGCGGCGGGTCGGCGAGACCGGCGCCGAGTCGTGCGTAGGCCCCTGCCGATCCCCCCGCGTGCGGCAGGCATACGAGCCGCCAGGCGGCGTCGGCCGGTCCGCTCACCCGCGCGAGCGCACCGAGATCGAGCGTGGGGGTCACGGGGCGGTCCGCTCGGGCGTGCGCTGGCGCACCTTGCTCACCTTGCCCACCCCCGTGGTCGGAAACGCCGTGACGAACTCGATCGTGTCGGGCAGCTTGAACCGCGCGACGCCGCGATCCGCGAGGAATCTGCGCAGCTCGATCGCCCGCGGGGCGCGGTCGAGGTCGCGACGCGGGATGACGTAGGCGGCGATGCGCTCGCCGAGGGTGTCGTCGGGCACGCCCACGACCGACACGTCGTGCACGACGGGATGGCCGAGCAGGAGGTTCTCCAGCTCTTCGGGCGCGACCTTCTCGCCGCCGCGGTTGATCTGGTCCTTCGCGCGCCCCACGACGCGGACGTACCCCCGCTCGTCGACCGAGACGAGATCGCCCGTCCGGTAGAAGCCGTCGGCCGTGAAAGAGGCGCGGTTGACCGCTTCGTCGGCGAGGTACGCGCGGATCGTGTACGGCCCGCGCGTCAGCAGATGCCCCGGTGTTCCCGTCGGCACCGGCTGATCGTGATCGTCGACGACGCGTACCTCGTCGTCGGGCGAGATCGGCCGCCCCTGGGTGGTGACGATCGTCTCCTCGTCGTCGTCGAGGCGGGTGTAGTTCACGAGCCCCTCGGCCATACCGAACACCTGCTGCAGCGTGCACCCCAGTTCGGGCTGCACCCGCCGGGCGACGGCCTCGCTGAGCTTGGCCCCGCCGACCTGGACGGACCGGAGCGTGCGTAACCGCTCACCGCGCGCGGAGTCGAGCCAGGCGATCAGCAGCGGCGGCACGAGGGCGACGGTGGTCACGCCGTGCCGCTCGATGAGGGGGAAGGCGATGTCGGGGCTCGGCGCAGGACACATGACCACCGATGCGCCGACGGCGATCGCGCCCAGGATGCCGGGGGAGCTCATCGTGAAGTTGTGGGAGGCGGGTAGGGCGACGAGCATCACGCTGTTCTCGTCGAGTCCGCAGATCACGGCGCTCTCGCGCACGGAATAGAGGTAGTCGTCGTGCGTGCGCGGGATGAGCTTGGGCCCGCCCGTGGTCCCACCCGACAGCTGCAGGAAGGCGATGGCATCCGGTCGCGACGGGCTCTCGCGGCGCTCGGCGGGCGCGGGGGCGTCGAGATCAGCGGATGCCACGAGCAGCACGCGCACGCCCGCGGGTGCGCCGCGGCGGGCGATGTCGGCGTAGTCGGCGTCGGCGGGACGACCGAGGGTGAGGATCGCGCGCGCGGCCGAGCGGGTCGCGACGTCGGCGAGCTCGTGCTCGCGGTGGGCGGGGAGCGCGAAGACGGGCAGCGCCCCGACGAGGGCGAGCGCGAACACCGCGACGGGGTGCTCGGCGACGTTCGGCAGGAAGAGCACGATCCGATCCCCCGGGCGGATGCCGTCGGCGGCGAGCCGCTCGGCGAGGGCCCGCGCGGCGCGGTCGAGTCCGCGGTAGTCGAGCACGCGATCGCCGTCGATCACCGCGGGGCGCGCGCCGTGGCGCGCGACGGTCTGCTCGAGCAGCCCGGTGAAGGTCTGACCGATCCAGTACCCGCGTGCGCGATACGCGACGGCGACGTCGTCGGGGTACGGGCGCACAGCGCGTAGGGCGTGCTCCACGCGCAGCGACGCCGGGCGCAGGTCGGTCCAGGCGTCGTCGACGACGCGCAGCGCGTCGGGGCGCGGCAGCGGCTCGGTCACGGAGGTCCACCCGGCTGGCAGGGGTGGTCCCACCGGCCAGAGCGAGTGCTGGCCCTCGTCGTTGACCAGCACGTGGAAACGGGCGTCGGGGTCGTCGAAGGGATTCGGCATCGGGGGGAACCTTTGTGTGAAAAGCGAGGAGGGAAGGGTCGTGGCGGGCGCGGGGCCCGCCACGACCGGTGCGTCAGGAGCCCGTGATCGCGCTGAGCGCGTACGAGGCGTTCAGCGGCGACGGGTTGCGCAGCGCCGCGATCTGCACCATCGACAGGTCGACGAGGTGACCGTCCTTGACGGCCGTGAGCGTCGGGAAGACGGCGCTGCTCTGCCACGCGGTCTTGACGTCGGGGCTCAGGAAGGCGACGTACATGCGGTCGGCATCTGCCTTGTCGACGGTCTCGAACGACAGGCCCGCGGCTCCCGAGCCGTCATCGAGCGCGGGAAGGGCGGCCGCGGTCGGGCTGAACGTCATGCCCAGGGCGTCGAAGGCGCGGACGCTGCCGTCTTCGGCGTCGTTGACGACCTTGAGGGCGTTGGGCGTGGCGAGCGAGAGCGTGTAGGTGAGCCCCTTCAGCTCGGGGTGGCTCTCCCCCGCCTCGGCGAAGGTGGCCGTGTCGGCGTCGATGAGCGGCTGCACGGCATCGGTCTTGCCGAGCGCCTCGGCGATGAGCGGCGCCTCGACCTTCCAGTCGAGGTGGTGGATGTTCTTCGCGCTCGGGCCCACGACCGGAGCGATGGCCGAGAGGCCGGCGTAGTTGGCTTCGAGGTCGACGTACGAGGTCGCGACGATCAGGTCGGGGTGCAGCGCCGCGATGGCCTCGAGGTCGAGGGGCGCGCGGTCGGCCCCGGCCGCGGCGGTCTGGATGAGCGCGGGGGTCGTGGTGAGCTTCGGGGCGAGCCACGGAGCGATGCCGGATTTGTCGAACGGGAACGCGGAGGTCGCGACGGGCTCGACGCCCAGTGCCGTGACGATGTCGGCCTCCATCCAGCCGAGGGTCACCACGCGCTCCGGGGCCGCGGGGATGGTCGCTTCGCCGTAGGCGTGGTCGACCGTGACGGGGAACCCGCCCGAGGTGGCTGCGGGCGTGCTGCCGGCATCGGGCGTGCCCGTGGCGCAGCCCGACAGGAGCGCAGCGCTGACCGCGAGAGCGGCGGCCGCGGCGACCGCGCGGGCCGGACGGAGGAAGCGGGCGAGAGACATGGAACTCCTTACGGGTGGTGAGCTGTGGAGGGGGCGGGATGCCGCAGGTCGGCGAGCACGCCCCGATGTAGGTTAGCCTAACCTAACCATCTGTGACGCCCGCTTCTCGTGGCGTCGAGGAAACCGGCCGCCCACCGAGAGGATCCCCATGAGCCGCAGCCTGCGCCTGACCGAGAACCAGCGCGACGTGATCGCCCACCCGGCCCATGCGCACGGGCTCGCGGACGAGATCTCTCTCGTGCGGGATGCCGCGGAGATCTCGCCGATCGTCACGCGCGTGACGATCGATCTGGGCGGCACGCCCGACGCGGCGGAGTGGGCGAAGCCGAACACGGCGATCCGCATCGAGGTCCCCGCGCTCGACGACGACACCGCGCTCGTGTCGCGCGTGTACACCGTCCGCCGTTTCGAGGCGCCGCGCACGATCGAGGTAGACGTCGTGCGGCACGGTCACCGCACCCCGATGACGGCGTGGCTCGCCGGCATCCGCCCCGGTGACAGCGTGCGCGTGATCGGTCCGCGCACGCACCTGCTGCCCGCCCACGACGGGCGCCCGATCGAGCTCGTCGCCGACGACTCCGCGCTCCCGGCCGTAGCCTCGATCCTCGCGGCGTGGCCCGCGGGCAGCCGCGGGCGCGTCCGCACGACGAGCCGAGACGACGTGGTGCTGGCGCAGCTGCCGCCCGCGCCCGACGTGTCGGTCGAGCGCATCGCCGATGTCGACGCCGTCGAGGCCCCGGTCGGCGCCGTGCTGTGGGCCGCCGGGGAACGCGACGCCATGCGGGCGCTGCGCGCGCGGTGCCTCGCCGCCGGCATGGACAAGGCCGACCTGCGCGTCTTCGGCTACTGGAAGCAGGGCGTGAGCAACAGCATCATCGACGCCAAGCGCCTCGATCACTTCGCCGCGCTCCTGAAGGCGACCGGCTCGACCGACGGCGCCGACGACTTCGACATCGACATCTGAGACACCGGTGTCGGAGCCCCCGGCTCCGAAGATCCGGGCGACGAAGCCCCCCGCACCGCAGACACCGACATCTGAGCCACCGGCTCCGCGGCCCCGAGCGCGCGCAGAAGGGTGCGGAACTTCGCCCCCGTCTCCTCGATCTCGCGCTCGGGCTCGGAGTCGGCCACGATCCCCGCGCCCGCGAAGAGCCGGATCGTGCGTCCGGCGATCTCGGCGCTGCGGATGCCGAGGGCCCACTCCCCGTCGCCCGCGGCGTCGGTCCAGCCGACGGGCCCCGCGAACGGCCCGCGCGGGACCGGCTCGAGCGCCTCGATCGTCGCGACCGCGTCCGCCGTGGGCACCCCGCCGACGGCCGGGGTGGGATGAAGGGCGAGAGCCAGCTCGGCGGAGGTGACCGTCGGGTCGTCGAGCACACCCTCGATCGTCGTCCCGAGGTGCCACATCGTCGGCGTCGCGACGACGTCGGGGCGATCGGGCACGCGTAGGCTGCGGCAGAACGGGCCGAGGGCGGCCGCGATCGCGTCGACGACGAAGCGGTGCTCGCCGAGGTCTTTCGTCGAGGTTGCCAGAGCCGCGGCCCGCGCCCGATCGACCTCGGGATCGGCGCTGCGCGGCAGGGAGCCCGCGAGCGGGACGCTGCGCACCGCCGTTCCCACCCGGCGGATCAAGAGTTCGGGGCTCGCGCCGAAGAACACGCGCGGGTCGGCGGTGGTGCCGAGGTCGAAGGCGAAGCCGAACGCGGTCGGGTTCGCGTCGAACAGTGCCTGTACGAGAGCGGCGCGCGGCACGTCGGACGGAAGATCGGCGACGAGGGTGCGCGCGAGCACGACCTTGTCGAGCCGCCCTGCCCGCAGGGCGTCGAGCGCCTCGTCGACGAGCGCGCCGAAGACGTGCGCCTCCGGCTCGGGCACGAAGCGCAGACCGACGTCGCGCGGCGCGGTGGCGGCCACGGCGGTGCGCGCCTGCACGCCCTCGCGCAGCGTGTCGGTCGTCGCGACGCGTGCCGGAACGATGAGGTGCGCGTCGCGTGAGGGGTCGAAGCCGAGCGAACCCAGCACGAGGGGCACCCCGTCGTCGTGAGCGGCC
This sequence comes from Microbacterium sp. SL75, assembly GCF_026625865.1. Taxonomy (NCBI): domain Bacteria; kingdom Bacillati; phylum Actinomycetota; class Actinomycetes; order Micrococcales; family Microbacteriaceae; genus Microbacterium; species Microbacterium sp. SL75. The sequence continues at coordinate 3,329,178 of NZ_CP113067.1, forward strand.
GCGATGCGCTGCAGCACCGGGCCCGTGGCATCCGCTCGCCGACGCCCGAAGGCGACGACCGTCCGCTTGCTGCCGCGGTAGATCGCCGAGGCGCCACCGGGGAGGGGGGCGAGGGCGCTCATGCTCCGAGCCCCGCTCCCCCGTCGACCGTGAGCGTCTGCATCGTCACGTGCCGGGCGTCGTCCGACACCAGGAATCCGACCACCCGGGCGATGTCCACCGGGTCGGCGATCCGCCCCAGCGGGATGCCGAGCCGGAACGCCTCGGCGTCTCCCGCCACCACACTGTCGCGACCGGCGCCGGTGATCGCGTGGAAGTCGCGCTGCATCGCGGTGTCGGTGGATCCGGGAGCGACGATGTTGCACCGGATGCCGAGAGCCGACGCCTCGAGTCCGAGGGTGCGCACGAGGGCGTTCGCGGCTGCCTTCGAGGCACCGTAGGCGGCCATGCCCGCGCGCGGGATCGCCGCGGCGTTGGAGGTGACGGCGACGAACGATCCACCGCCCGCCTCGACCAGGTGCGGCATCGCCGCGCGCGCGAGGGCGAGCACGCCCCCGGCGTTGACGCGGACGAGATCGAGCAGGTCGTCGATCGAGGTCTCCAGCGCGGATGCCACGTGGAACACGCCCGCCACGCTCACGGCTCCCACGAGCGGACCGAGCCGGTCGCGGGCCTCGGCGACGGCCTCCCCCAGGGCGGCCTCGTCGGTGACGTCGGCGACCAGCGGGATCACGCCTTCGACGATCTCGGGCCGTGCGCGATCGATCGCCCCGACCGAGAAACCCCGGGCAGCCAGATCGGCGACGACCGCGCGACCGATGCCGCCCGCCGCTCCCGTGACAACGACCGCGCTCATGAGACGCCGTTTCCGACGAGGGCGTCGGCGAGCGCATCCCGGTGACCGAGGGCCGCCGCGCGTCGCGCGTCGAGCGAGTCCGCGATCTCGCCGGCGCGCACCGCGACCGCCGACAGCAGCGACGACGTGAGACCGTGCGAGTGCTCGGTGCCGCCCTGTAGGTACACGGCGGGCGCGAACGCGTCGTCGGTGCGCAGGCGATAGTCGCGTTCGACGATCACCCGGCCCTGCTCGTCGCGCGCGAATCGCGAGGCGAGCGCGGGCAGAAGGTCGTCGACCGAGACGGGCTCGTAGCCGGTGGCGAACACGACGGCGTCGACCTCGATCTCGCGGGTCGTGCCGCGCGACTCGTCGCGGATGGTCAGGGCGACCCCGTCGGGGCCGTCGACGACGCGTTCGACGCAGCTGACGTTCTCGATGTGCAGCCGACGACTGCCCTGCACCAGCTCGGAGTACTCCCGGCGGTACAGCGCTTCGATGAGGTCGAGATCGACGACGGAGTAGTTCGTGTTGGCGTGCACGCGGAGCAGTCGCTCGCGGATGTCGGCGGGGGCGCCGTGGAACTCATCGATCGTCGCCGGGTCGAAGATGCGGTTGGCGTAGGGGCTGTCGTCGGCGGGCGCGAACCCGAAGCGCCCGAAGATCGCGTGCACCGCGGCATCCGGATACCCGGCGTGCAGATACTCGACGATCTCGGCCGCGCTCTGGCCGGCTCCCACGACCGCGAATCGGCGATGGGCGGATGCCGGGAGCGCGGCGAGCGCGGACAGGAACGCGTCGGAGTGCCAGACGCGCGGAGAGGGCTCGACGCCGCGGGGCAGGCGCGGGCGCAGGCCCGCTCCGACGACCACGCTGTCGGCCTCGACGCTCTCGCGGACGCCGTCGCGCACGATGTCGACGGCGAGGAGGTCGACCCGGTCGCCTTCGCCCACGGGGCGCACCTCGATCACCTCGGTGCCGTAGTCGCATACGGGGGCGAGGCGCGCGGCGGCCCATTGCAGGTAGTCGTGGAATTCGAGGCGGGTGGGGAACGACGTCTTGAGGTTGATGTAGTCGATCAGGCGCCGCTGCTCGTGCAGGTAGTTGACGAAGCTGAAGGAGCTTCGCGGGTCACGGAGGGTCACGAGGTCTTTGAGGTGGTTGACCTGCAGCGTCGCGCCGGGAAGCAGCATGTCGCGGTGCCATCCGAAGCACTCCTGGCGCTCGAAGAACCGCATCCGGCCGGTGCCTGCGCGTTCCTCGAGCGCGATGGCAAGGGCGAGGTTGGAGGGACCGAAGCCGATGCCGACGGCGTCGTAGCGCGCGGTCATCGGGGAACCGCCGCCACGGCGCCGGCGAGCGCCCGCGACGCCTGGTCGGCGGTGGTGACGACGCCGCAGCGGCGGGCGACGTACGACAGCGCCATCTCGTGGTCGTCCCGCGAGAAGTCGGCGACGGCGTCGGCGACGAGGAACGCCTGCCGGTCGCCCATGAACGCGCTCGCCGCGGTCATGAGGCACCCGATGTGCGCGTACACGCCGGTGATGATGATCTGGTCGCGGCCGAGGTCGGCGAGCAGGTCTTCGAGGCCCGAGCGGACGAACGCGTCGTACCGCCACTTGGTGAGGCGGTGGTCATGCGCGCGCGGTTCGAGTTCGGCGACGATGCGCTCGCCGTCGCCGCTCGGCACGCCGGCGCCCCAGAGGTCGAGCTGCAGCCCGCGTTCGATCGGTGACTGCCCGCCGGGCTGGGCCGTATAGACGACGGGAACGCCCGCGGCGTCGGCGACCTCGCGCAGGCTCTGGATCGCCGTGACCGCGGGGGCGAAGGGCTCGGCGCCGCGCACGAACGCGCCGGCGAAGTGCTCCTGCATGTCGTGCACGAGCAGCACGCTGCGCTCCGGATCGATGCGCCAGTCCAGCGTCGACGCGGGGATCTCGGTCGGCGCGGTGTAGGGCCGGATGCGGGGAAGAGCCATGGGCACCCTCTCGTCTCGGGTCGGCTGCGGTCGGTGCAGCTGGGGGGACGGCCCTCCGATCGGGGGCCGGGGCGGCTCGTCGATGCGAGCCGGCGCCCGAGTAAGTAAAGTTAGGCTAACCAAACTTTGTCAAGCATGCCCCGGTCGAGAGGACCCCGCGACGTGACGCTCTTCCGCGTGCCCGAACGACGGGATGTCGGGATGCCGCGCCTGCAGCGCCGACGCCGGGCGGCGATCCCGCTGCTCGGCGCGATGCTGCTCGTCGCCGTGGCACTGAGCCTGGCTCTGGGGGGTCGGGAGATCTCCTTCCCGTCCCTGATGGACGCCGTCTTTTCGCCGAGCACCTCCGACCAATCCGCCGTGGTGTGGGGACTCCGTGCGCCGCGCACCGCGGTCGGAATCCTCGCCGGGGCTGGTTTCGCCGTCGCGGGAGCCCTCATCCAGGCCGTCTCGCGCAACCCGCTCGCCGAGCCCGGGATCGTCGGGGTGAGCGCCGGCGCCGGTTTCGCCGTCACGGTCGCCGCCGCGGCGTGGGGCGTCGCCTCGCCCTCCGCCGTGGCGGGCGTGGCCTTCGCGGGAGCACTGGTCACCACGGCCGTCGTCCTGGCGATCGGGCGCACCGGCCGCCCGGGAGGCTCGGCGCGCATGCTGCTGGCCGGGGTCGCGATCGCGGCGATCCTCGGCGGCCTGTCGACGGGCATCGCCCTACGCGACACCTCGGCTTTCACCGCCGTGCGCAACTGGGCGCTCGGCTCGATCGTGGCGACGGGCTACGACCAGGCGCAGGTCATGGGCCTCGTCATCGCGGCCGGGGTGGTGCTGGCGTTCGTGTGCGCCCCGGGGCTCAACGCTCTCGCCCTCGGCGACGAACTCGCCACCTCGCTCGGCACCCGCGCGGCATGGGTCCGCGGCGCCGGCGTCGTCGCGATCGCCCTGACCGCCGGTGGGGCGACGGCTCTCACCGGCGGGATCGTCTTCCTGGGCCTCATGGTGCCGCACGCGATGCGCTGGATCGTCGGCCCCGACCAGCGGTGGATCCTGGCGACATCGCTGCTGGCCGGACCCGCGCTCGTGCTCGTCGCCGACGTCATCGGGCGTCTCGTCGCCGCACCCGGGGAGATCCCCGTGGGCGTGGTCGTCGCGGTCGTCGGGGCGCCGGTGCTCATCGCGATGGTCCGCCGCCGGGAGGTGAGCGGACTGTGAACGCGATCGCCACGCCGCCCCCCATCATGACGCTCCGCCGCCGGGAGGTGAGCGGACTGTGAACGCGGTCGCCGCGCCGTCCCCCATCATGACGCTCCGCCGTCGGGAGGTGAGCGGACTGTGACGCTCGCTCCCCCGCCGTCCTCACGCGAGGGCGAGCCGACCGCCGCCCCCGCCGCACGGCATCCCGCCATCCGGCCCCGCGGCGCACGGCGCCGTGTCGTGGTGGTCACGACCGCGCTGTTCCTCGCCGCCGTCGTGCTCGCGGTCCTGTCCCTGACGCTCGGGAAGTACCCCATCGCTCCCGACCGCCTCCTCGCGGTGGCCCTGGGTGCCGGCAGCGATTTCGAACGACTCGTGCTCGTCGAGTGGCGTCTTCCGACGGCGATCGCCGCGGTCGTGTTCGGCGCCGCCCTGGGACTCGCGGGCGCGATCGTCCAGCGCCTCACCCGCAACCCCCTCGGCTCCCCCGACCTCGTCGGCATCGACGTGGGCGCGTTCACGGGCGTGGCGATCGCGATGATCCTGCTCGGCGCCAAGGGCTTCTGGTCGGTCGCCGCCGCGGCATCCCTCGGCGGTCTGCTCACGGCCGCGCTCGTGACGGTGCTCGCGTATCGGGGCGGGCTGTCGACGTTCCGCCTCATCGTCGTCGGCATCGCGGTGGCCGCGGCGCTCGGGTCCATCAACGCCTACCTCCTTACCCGCGCCGACGTGGGCGACGCGATGTCGGTCGGTCTCTGGGGCGCAGGCTCGCTCGACCGGGTGTCGTGGCAGAGCCTCGGGCCGAGCGCGGCCATCCTCGCGCTCGTCGCCGTCGCGGCGCTGCTCACCACCCGGTCGCTGCGCAGCCTCGATCTCGGCGACGACGTCGCCACCGCTCACGGCGTCGCGGTCGTGCGTTTGCGTCTGACGCTGGTCGCTCTCGCCGTCGTCTTGACCGCGGTCGTGACCGCCAACACCGGTCCGCTCGCGTTCGTCGCACTCGCGGCTCCCCACGTCGCCCGGCGCCTCGCTCCCGGCACGGGGCTCATCCCGGCGATCGGCGCCGGGGCGTTCCTCCTCGCCTCCGCGCAGCTCGTCGCGCTCGTGCTGCGTCTCGCGGGTATCGCTGCTCCCGTGGGTCTGGTCACCCTCTCGCTCGGCGGCGCGTACCTGCTGACGCTGCTCGTGGGTGTGCGGCGGCGGTGAGCGGCGGGACGACGGGTCGAGACGCCGCCCTGTGCGTGCGCGCGTGCACCGACGCTCTCGGCGCACGGCCGGAGCTGCTCGACGACCGCGGCCACGACCCGTGGACGGGCGCAGCCCGCGGCGTTTCGTCGGGCGGTCACGCCGTGGTTGACCGACCTCCCGCGGAGACGGCGGCCCGCGGAGTCGGCCGCCGCGTATCGTTCAGCGCCGCCCGCGCCCCAGCTCCCACAGAGCCACCGCGCTCGCCGCGGCGACGTTGAGAGAGTCCACTCCCCCGGCCATCGGGATCGTCACCACGGTGTCGGCCGCGTCCAGCGCGCGACGCGACAGCCCGTCGCCCTCGGCCCCCATCAGCAGGGCGACGCGCTCGTGCCCCGCCGCCGAGAAGTCGTCGAGGGTGACCGCATCGTCCGACAGCGCGAGGGCCGCGAGATGCAGCCCCGCATCGTGCAGCAGGGGGGCGGCCTCCGACCATTCGGGCAGTCGCGTCCACGGCACCTGGAACACCGTGCCCATGCTCACGCGCACACTCCGGCGGTACAGCGGGTCGGCGCAGCGGGGCGTGACGAGCACGGCATCCGCACCGAGGGCCGCCGCCGAACGGAAAGCCGCCCCGATATTCGTATGGTCGACGATGTCCTCGAGCACGACGACGAGCCGCGCGTCTCTCACGACCTCTTCGACGGATGCCAGCGCCGGACGATGCATGGACGCCAAGAGCCCCCGATGCACGGTGTACCCCGTCACCTGCTCGGCGATCTCGGCCGCGACGACGTAGATCTCGGCATCCTCTCCGACGAGGGCGAGGGCGTCGGCGAGGAACTTGTCCTGCACGAGCACGGAGCGCGGACGGTGCCCCGCGCGGAGGGCGCGGTCGAGCACCTTCAAGGACTCGGCGATGTAGAGCCCGCCCGCGGGCTCGGTCACCCGGCGCAGCGACACATCGGTGAGGTCGCGGTAGTCGGCGAGGCGCGGGTCGTCGGCGGAGTCGAGAGGGATGACGGGCATCGTCCCATCGTGCCAGCCGAGCCGCGCTCCGGCCGCGCGCGCCCCCGCCGAGTGTCCACGACACACCGCGACCCCGCGGGCCGTGGCGGCGTGTCGTGGGCACTCGACCGGCGAGCAGGGCTCGCCGCGGGATGGACGCGACCGCGCCCGCCTCACGCGACGTGCAGCACACTCCCGCCCGCGACCACGAGCATCCGCTCGGGCACGCGCACCAGAGCGTCGAGGGGGTTCTCGGCCTCGACGAGCACGATGTCGGCGCGCGCGCCCTCGACGAGGTCGTGCACCTCGCGCCCCACGGCCCAGGCGCCCGCGCTGGTCGCCAGCCGCATCACGCGCAGCAGGTCTTCGTCACGTGCGAGGCCCGCCGCGCGGGCGTACTGCCACGCGATACCCAGGGTGTCACCGGTGCCGTAGGGGCTCCACAGATCCCGGATGCCGTCGGTGCCGAACGCGAAGCGCACGCCGGCCGCGTCGAGCTCGGCGAGGGGCAGCTGCGGCACGCGGAGCGGGGCGACCGTGGTCATCGTGACCCCGACCTCGGCCATGGCCGCGAGCAGGTCGCGGCGACGCGCCGGGTCGAGCTGCGCGACGGCGAAGCCGTGGGCGACGTTCACGCGGCCCGCGAGCCCGAGACGCGCGGCGCGGTCCACGAGCAGCTCGATCTGGAACGCGCCGAGCTCGGCGGGGTCATGCAGGTGGATGTCGATTCCCGCGCCCGTGTCGGCGGCGAGCTCGGCGATCGCGTCGATCTGCCCCACCGGGTCGCGGTCGATGGTGGCGGGGTCCAGCCCGCCGATCCACTCGACGCTTGGGCGGGTCGCTGCCTCGCGGAGAAGGTCGAGGACACCGGGGCGACGGAGGACTCCGTCCTGCGGGAAGGCGACGATGCGCACGTCGAGCGCCCCCTGATAGGCGGCGGCGGCTTCGTCGACCGCGTCGATGCCGCGCAGGCCGAGCTCGGCGTCGACGTCGACGTGGGTGCGGATCGCGGTGGTGCCGTGGCGGACGAGCTCGCGCAGCACGTACGCGGAGCGCTCGAGAGAGGGGATGCCGAGGCGATCGCGCTCGGCGCGTTCGTGCCGGATGCGCCCCTCGGTGCTCCCCTCACCGCCGTAGGACTGCCAGGGCAGTCCCCACCACGACTTGTCGAGGTGGGCGTGGGCGTTCACGAGGCCCGGCAGCGCCAGCAGACCCCGTCCATCGAACTCGCGCACCCCGATCGGGGCGGTCCCGGCGGGGGTGATCGCGGTGATGACCCCGTCGGCCATCGCGATGTCGACGGGATCGCCGCCCCAGGGCCGCACACGGCGGAGGCAGGTGATCTCGAGCATGGCGGGTGGGGGGAGAGCGCTCATCCCTCCAGTATCGACGCCACAGGCCCGCGGCCACCGGGGGTGTGCCCGCTGCACCGCGTCCGGTACGCGCGGACCGGACGCGGTGCCCCGCCGTAGACTCGACGACACGGAGGTGTGCATGACCGACACGACGGAGGAGACCGAGTTCTCGGCATCCATCGATCGCGCCGTCGACGTGCTCGCTGGCCGCAAGATCGCCGTGCTGACGGGCGCGGGCGTGTCGACCGACTCGGGGATCCCCGACTACCGGGGCAAGGGTGCACCCACGCGCACGCCCATGACGGCGCAGCAGTTCCTCTCGAGCGCCGACGCCCGTCGCCGCTACTGGGTGGGCAGCCACCTGGGCTGGAAGGTGTTCGCGGCCGCGCAGCCGAACGACGGCCATCGCGCCCTCGCCGATCTCGAGTCCGCGGGAGTCGCCAACGGCGTCGTCACCCAGAACGTCGACGGTCTGCACGTGCGCGCGGGCAGCGGCCGGGTGGTCGAGCTGCACGGCACGATGCGCCGGGTCGGCTGCCTCCAGTGCGGGCAGGTGTTCGACCGCAGCGATCTGGCCGAGCGCGTCGAAGCCGACAACCCCTGGATCACGCTGCCCGAGAACGTCGAGCTCGGCCCCGACGGCGACGTGACCCCGGCTTCGGCCGACGGGTTCGTCGTCCCGGTGTGCTCGGTGTGCGAGGGCACGCTCAAGCCCGACGTCGTGTTCTTCGGCGAATACATCCCGGTCGAGAAGTTCCGCGAGGCCGAGCAGCTCGTCCACGCGAGCGAGGCTCTGGTCATCGCCGGTTCGTCGCTCGTGGTCAACTCCGGCATCCGACTGGTCGAGCGGGCGCGGCGCAGGCGCCTCCCGGTGGTCATCGTCAACCGCGGCGAGACCCGCGCCGACCAGCGCGCGGCGGTCAAGATCGACGGCGGCACGACGCACGTGCTGCGCGCTCTCGCCGACCGACTGCCGGCCCTGCTCTGAGACCCGGCTCCTCTCGCGCGGCGAACTGCCAGGCGAACGGCGACGCTGTGATCGCGCGACGACTCCGCGGCCGCATGCGCCCGCGGGGAGGGGCGGCCCGCGCCATCCGGTGCCGCGCCCACCGCCGTCACCGCTCCCGCGTGAAGCCCACCACTCCGCCGTCGAGGAACGCCCGGTGCGCCCCGCGCACGGTCATGCCGGTGAGACGCTCGATCGCGGAGGTCGCCCCGGGGCGCAGCTCGTCGTGGCGTCGCACGAAGACCTCGTGGGCGCGGGGCGCGTTCCACCCCGCGGGCAGCAGGTCGGCCGGCAAGTCGGGATCGGTGAAGGGGAAGCGGCGGTAGTCGTCGGTGAGGCGCACGCGGGCCACCAGGGCATCGTCGTCGGTCCCGCCGTCGGCCGGGCTGTCGTGCCGCGCCACGAACGTGCCGTACAGCGCGTCGAGCGCGTCGAGGTCCCACCCGCGCGCGGCGATCGATCGGTCGTGGTCGAGGTCGCCGCTGCGGCTGAGGAACACGTCGGAGCTCACGCCGTTGGTCTCCATCAGGTCGCGCGCTGCGGCCATGCGGTCGCCGGGTGCGACCCAGATCGCGGGCTGCAGCTGCCCGAAGCCCAGCCAGGTGAGCTGTTTGCGCACCTCGTCGCGGGCCGAGCGGTCGCCCGCGCGCGTCGCGATGAGCGTCCACTGGCCGCCCCACTCGCCCGACACGTGACGGAAGATGCGTTCGCGTCCCTCGTCGAGCAGCTGCCAGGCCTTGGGCGAGAGCACGTAGGTGGTCAAACGACCGTCACGGCGGGTCTCGAACCATCCCTCGGCCCGCAGGCGCGACATCACCACGCGGGTGGTGGCCGGTTCGACCTCGAAGAGCTGGAGCACGTCGCTGAGTCCGCGCAGCGGAGCCTCCCCGTCGCCGCAGTAGCGGAAGTAGTCTCCGAAGAGCGTGAAGACGAGAGAGCGGGGGCGCATGCGAGAACGTTACCCGACCATCATGTAACGCAGCTATGGCGCAGAACGCGTTTATGTTGCATACTCGTTGCGTCGTGACGGTTCGACATTCTCAGCGAGGAGGCTGACATGCGTATCGCAATCATCGGAGGCGGCCCGGGCGGGCTGCTCTTCGCCGCCCTGGCCGCGCGGAACATCCCCGGGGCTCACGTCGACCTGTTCGAGCGCAATCGCGCCGACGAGGCCTTCGGCTTCGGCGTCGTCTTCTCGAACGCGACGCAGAGCGGGGTGGATGCCGCCGACTCGGCGCTGCGCGAGACCCTCGACGCGTCGGGGGTGCGGTGGGACGCCATCCGCGTCACCGCGAAGGGCGAGACCATGACCTTCGCCGGCAACGGCATGGGCGCCGTGCTGCGCAAGGATCTGCTCGCCGCCCTCCAGCAGCGGGCCGTCGCCGCCGGGGCGCATCTGCACTTCTCCGCCCCGCGATGCATCGACGAACTCGGCGACTACGACGTGATCGTGGCCGCCGACGGAGCGAACTCGCAGACGCGCGCCGCGATCGGCGACGACACCCTGGGGGTGACGTACGAGACGGCCGCGGCGAAGTTCATCTGGTTCGCCACCGACGCCCCCTTCGAGGGCCTCACGTTCCTGCACACCCACGCCGAGGGTCTTCCCGACGACGTCGCCGGCGTCTTCGCGGCGCACGCCTATCCGATCGGCGGCGGCCTGTCGACCTTCATCGTCGAGACCGACGAAGACACCTGGCGCGCCGCCGGTCTCGACGCCTTCGCCCCCACCACTCCCCCGGGCCCGAGCGACGAGCACAGCCAGCACCGGCTCGAGCAGATCTTCGCCCCCCTCATCGGCGGCGCGCGCCTGATCGGCAACAACTCCCGGTGGGGCAACTTCCGCACCATCCGCGCGCGCAGCTGGCACCGCGGCAACGTCGCGCTGCTCGGTGACGCCGTGCACACCGCGCACTTCTCGGTGGGCAGCGGCACGAAGATGTCGCTCGAAGACGCCATCGCCCTCGCCGACGCTCTCGCGGCGCACCCCGACGACGTCGAGGCCGCGTTCCTCGCGTACGAGGGCGTGCGACAGCCGCAGGTCGCCCGCATTCAGGGCGCGGCGCGGCCGAGCCTGTCCTGGTGGGAGAACTTCGGGACGTACTTCCACGCGTTCGAGCCCTGGCAGTTCGGTTTCCACTTCTTCTCGCGCGCCCTTCCCGCGGCCAAGATCGCGCGCCGCGACCCGGATGCCGTGGACCGTGCCCTGCGACAGTGGCAGAACAGGCACGGCGCCCCGCCCCTCGAGTCGGCGGTGACGGGGCTCCTCGACAGACGTGTGCTCGACCGCGACCAGCTGCCCCCGGTCGTCACGGTCGCTGCGGGCGACGGGATCCGTCCCGACGACGCGGTGCGCGAGGCCCTCGCCGGTCACGCCGACGCGTCGGCGGTGCTCGTCACGGGCGGCAGCGCGCTCGATCGCCAGCTCACCGCCGAGGCCGCCCGCCTGCGACACGGCGTGGCGGCGATCATCGACGAGCCCGAATGCGACGAGGATCGCGCCATGACCCTTGTGCTCTCGGGCCGCGCGGATGCGGTGCTGCGATGAAGACGCGCGAGGGGACGACGCCCTGGCCCTCCGACGTCGCCGCGCGGTACCGCGCCGAGGGGCTGTGGCAGGGCCGCACGCTCGGTGACGCGTTCGCCGAAGCCGCGCACGTGCACGCCGACCGGGTCGCTCTCGTCGACGACGAGGTCTCCCTGACCTACACCGAGCTGCACGACAGGGTCGAGGCGTGCGCGGCGCGCCTGATCGAGCTGGGCCTCGCCCCCGACGATCGCGTCGTCGTGCAGCTGCCGAACCACTGGACGTTCGTCGTTCTGACGGTCGCGTGCCTGCGGGCCGGGATCGTGCCGGTCATGGCGCTGCCCGCCCACCGTGAGCACGAGTTGCGGCACCTGGTCTCGGCATCCGAGGCCGTCGCGCTCGTCACTCCCGACGCCCTGCGCGACTTCGATCACCTGGCGCTCGCCCGCGCTCTACGGGCGTCGAGCCCGACCGTGCGGCACCTGATCGTGCTGAGCGACGGTGACGACGCTCCCGACGCCGTCAGCCTCAGGGCCCTGTGCGCACCGTCCGACGACTCGATCCGCGGTCGGGCGCTTCCGAGACCGGATGCCGCCGACGTCGCCGTGTTCCTGCTCTCGGGCGGCACGACGGGCCTTCCCAAGCTCATCGCCCGCACGCACGACGACTACCTCTGCAACATCGTCCTGACCTCGCCGCCCTCGGCGGTCGATCGCGACACGGTATACCTCGCGACGCTGCCCATGGGACACAACTTCCCGCTCGCGTGCCCCGGCATCCTGGGCACCCTGCTCGCCGGCGGCGCTGTCGTGCCGTTGGTTTCTCCGCGGCCCGAGCGCGCGTTCGCGGCCATCGAGCGGCACGGGGTCACCCACACCGCCGCGGTGCCCGCGGTGGTCGCCTCGTGGCTCGATCACGCCGGCGCCGTGGGGTTCGACGCGCTCGGGAGCCTCCGCGTGCTGCAGGTGGGCGGAGCGCGCCTCGCCGACGAACTGGCCGAGCGCGTCGTGAAGGGGCTGCCGGGCACGCTGCAGCAGGTGTTCGGCATGGCCGAGGGGCTCATCAACGTCACGCGGCTCGACGATCCGGTCGAGGTCGTCGTCGGTACGCAGGGGCGTCCCGTGTCGCCCCTCGACGAGCTCCGCGTGGTCGACGAGACGAGTGGGCTCGACGTCGCCCCGGGCGCACCCGGCGTGCTGCTCACCCGAGGCCCCTACACGCCGCGCGGGTACTTCGACGCTCCGGAGACGAACGCGCGCTCCTTCACCCCCGACGGCTTCTACATCACCGGCGACATCGTGCGCCGACGTCCCGACGGAAATCTCGTCGTCGAGGGACGCAGTAAAGACATGATCAACCGCGGCGGCGAGAACATCTCGGCCGAAGAGGTCGAGAATCTCGCCTACGCCCTGGCGGGGGTGCGCCTCGCCGCGGCGGTGGCCATGCCGCACGACACCCTGGGTGAGACGGTGTGCCTGTTCGCCGTGCTGTCCGACGGGCACGACCTCGATCTCGGCGCGGTGAGGGCGCACTTCGATGCCTGTGGCGTCGCGGCATTCAAACGCCCCGACCACCTCGTGACGGTGAACGAACTGCCGTTGACGAAGGTCGGCAAGATCGACAAGAAGGCCCTGCGCGAACGTCTCGTCGCCGAGCGGTCCGCCGAGCTCACCGCATCCTGAACCGGAAGGAGCGTTCGATGTTCATCGACGCCGCGGGGCTCTCCCCCGCCGACACGTACCGTCTGCTCGTCGGATCGGTCGTGCCCCGCCCGATCGCGTGGGTGACGAGCGGGCGGGAGCCCGTGAACCTCGCCCCGTTCAGTTCGTTCACCTGGGTGAGCCAGCATCCCGCGATGCTGGGCTTCACCGTCAACAAGCGTGCGAACGGCCGCAAAGACACCGTGCGCAACATCGAGGAGCAGGGCGAGTTCGTGGTGAACATCGCCGACGAGGCGATGCTCGAAGCGCTGCACGCGAGTTCGGAATGGATGCCGCCGGAGGTCGGCGAGGCCGACCGCCTGGGTCTCGCCCTCGCAGAGTCGCGCGTCATCGGCATCCCGGGCCTGGCCGACGCCCCCGTGCGCATGGAGTGCCGATACCACTCCACGACCGCGTTCAGCCCGACGGGCGGCGAGTTCGTCGTCGGCACGGTGGTCGCCTGGTCGATCCGCGACGACGTCGTGCGGCTCGGCTCGACCGGTGCGGCCAGCATCGACACCGAACTGCTGCGGCCGATCGGCCGTCTCGCCGGCCCGCGCTACACCCCGCTCGGCGAGGTGGTCGAGCTGCCGCCGGTTCCGGGCGGGTGATTGCTCCACGCGTAAGACCCCATGGGGTCTGCACGGGGGCCGTGCGAGACGTCGACTCACCCCGGCTTGGGAGCGGAGCGCATCGGCGTCGGACGACCTGAGGTGTCCGAGATCGAGAACGGCGATCTCGAGAACACGAAGGTCCGCACGATCCGGGGATACCCGAGGCCGACGGCGGCAGCGTCGTCATCGAGTGCGTCACGGGCGACGCCCGGGCGCATGGTTCGGCGTGGGCCCCGCGCGTGCCGTCCCGCAGTTCCGCTCGGGTGACATCCGCATGCCAGTCGCGTCGCCCGACGCGGAGCACCTCCGCGCGCGGTCGCGACGGAGCGCCCTCAGAACCAGCGTGCGATCGCCGGCAGCTCCCCACCGCCCACGACCCGCAGTCGCCGCGCACCGCGGCCGGCGAGCCAACGCGCGAGATCGGCCGCGGCGCCCTCGACCACGGGGCCGCCCTCGCCGTACTCCCCCGGTGCGGCGTCTCGGTCGGTGGCCCGCAGCACCACCGCGCCGGGCTCGGTGCGGCGCGTCCAGGCGCGCAGCACGTCGGCGATGATGCCGTCGACCATCTCGGGCGGGAAGTCGAGGAACGAGCCGCCATTGTCGAGGTCGACCGTGTGCACCCACACTTCCTTGGCCCGCATCCACGCCGTCTCGCGCGCGGGCACCGTGCGTCCCTGCGCGGTGACGACCTCGGCATCCCACTGCGCATCGGTGAGATCACGCCACTCGACGTCGAGGTGCACGGCGGCGTGGTCGACGAGGTGGCGCAGCGCCCGGGTCGGCAGGGTCGCGCCGAGCACGATCTCGTCCCACCGCTGCGTGTCGGAGGCGTACATGCGGTTCTCCACGCCCGTCCGCGCCCATTCGACGAGTCGGGCGACGGCGCGGGCGTTGTAGCCGACATGCGCCACGAGGTGACGACGCGTCCATCCGGGCAGCAGGCTCGGCGCGTCGAGGTCGGCGTCGTCGAGCTGCATGAGCCGCCGGGCGAAGTACGCGGTGCCCCGGCGCGCGAGATCGAGGTGCGCGTGCGGGGCGGCGTCGGCGTCGTAGCGCGCGCCCGCCCCCTGGCGCTCGCGCAGGGCGAGCTGCTCGGGGCTCAGCGGGGCGCCGCTCACGGCTCTTCCGGGACGAATCGGTTGGTCAACGTCCCGATCCCGTCGATCGTGACCTCGACCACGCTTCCGGATGCCAGATACTCGCGGGGTTCGCGGGCGTGCCCGACGCCGCCGGGGGTTCCGGTGAGGATGACGTCACCGGGGCGCAGGGTCGTGATGGTCGAGACGTAGCGCACGAGGTCGACGGGGCCGTGGACGAGGTCGTGGATGTCGCCGACCTGCTTCTGCACGCCGTCGACGGTCGTGGTCATCCGGGCGTCGGAGGGGATCTCCTCGGGGGTGGCGAGCACCGGCCCGAGCGGCGTCGAGCGCTCCCAGGTCTTGCCCTGCAGCCACTCGCGGGTGCGGAATTGCCAATCGCGCATCGAGACGTCGTTCGCGATGGTGTAGCCGGCGATCGCGTCTTCGGCCTCCTCGTCCGACGCACGGCGCACGGTGGCGCCGATGACGACCGCGAGCTCGCCCTCCCAGTCGACCTCGGGGCTCTCCGGCGGCAAGGCGATCTCTTCACCGGCCGCGGCGAGGGTGTCGGCGAACTTCGCGAACAGCACCGGATACTCGGGCAGCTCGCGCTTCATCTCCAGGATGTGGGCGCGGTAGTTCAGGCCGACGCACACGATCTTGCTCGGTGCCACGATCACGGGCGCATAGCGCACGGCATCCAGCGCGATCACCGCCCCCTCCAGCGACGCCACCGCCGAAGGAGTCCCGGCGCGCAGCACGGCTCCGACGTCGGCGAACCCCTCCAGCACGACAGCGCGATCGCCCTCGACACGGGCGGCGGCGGTGTCACCGTTCCACAGGATGGTGCAGAGCTTCATGGGCGGTTCCCCTCGACGACTCCGGCATACGGAGCGATCACACCGAGGGCCGGGAGAGTTGTGCGGAGCGTCATCGAAGCCTCCCCTCGTCGCGGGCCGTTCGCCCGGTGTGAATCGGAGGGATTTCTGCGGGGGGTCATCGGTCGGTCTCCTCTTCGAACTCGCGGTACAGCCCCAGCCCCTCGAAGATCGGGGTGTCGCTGAAATGGAACAGGTCCAGGCGCGTTTCGGCCTGCACGCGGAAGCGGCACCAGCTGGGCACGACGAAGATGTCGCCGTGCTCGACGGTGTGCTCGGTGTCGCCGAGCAGGACCCGGCCGGCGCCGTCGAACACCTGGTAGACGTTTGAGCCGACCTCCTGTCGCACCGGCGTCGAGGCCCCCTCGCGCAGGCGGTGAAACTGCGCGCGGATGGTGGGCATGACGTCTCCCCCGGTGGTGGGGTTCGCGAAGCGCACGGCGGCGTGACCGGGACCGACGGTGGCCGGCATCCCCTCGCTCTCGAGCAGCAGCTGGTCGGTCAGGGCGGCGTCGGTGTGCTCCCAGCGGTAGGCGCCGATCGGGCTCGATACGGTGCGACGCAGGCCGGCCAGCGGCAAGAGGCCCGGATGCGCCCACAGGCGTTCCGAGCGGGAGTAGTTGGGGGTCGCCTCGTCGGTGACCCGCTCGGAACCGAACTCGAAGAACCCCGAGTCCATCTGGTAGGCGAAGGGGATGTCGAGGCCGTCGATCCACGTCATCGACTCGTCGGTCTCGTTGTGGTGCCCGTGGAAATGCCAGCCCGGGGTGAGCAGGAAGTCGCCGCGGCTCATCCGCACCGGATCGCCGTTGACGACGGTCCAGACGCCCTCGCCGGAGGTCACGAAGCGGAAGGCGTTCTGCGAATGCCGGTGCTCGGGCGCCGTTTCGCGGGGGCCGAGTTGCTGGATCGCCGCCCACAGCGTCGGCGAGATGTAGGCGCGTCCGCCCATTCCGGGGTTGGCCAGACCGATCGCACGGCGCTCTCCGCCGCGCCCGACGGGCACGAGGTCGCCGGCGCGCTCGGCCAGGGGCTGCAGGGCGCTCCACCGCCAGACCCACGGCAGGGCCTTGGGCTGCGGGGTCTGCGGCATGAGGTCGTCGAGCTGCGTCCACAGGGGAATGAGGTGCTGCTCGTCGAATCCTCGGTACAGAGCGCGCAGTTCGGGGGTGTCCTCGGGCTGCATCGCGTTCTCGACCGGGGTGATGGTCTCGCTCATCGGTCCTCCTCGACGTCGGCGTGGTTCCAGGTTGCATTACTTTGCTTCGTTGCGCAACGCACTTTTGTCACACGTTTCGACGAGGCGAGACATTTCCCTTGCGCAAGACGCGAATTTGTTACACCATGTCGCCACGGGATGCCGCGGCACGGTGCCACGGTCCCGGTGAGAGCATCGACGCCGATCTGCAAGGAGGCAGAGCATGTCCGAACTCGAGCACCACTCGACCACTTCGTCCGATGGCACTCCCATCTCGTACTTCCGACGTGGCCGGGGACCCGCGCTCGTCGTGACGCACGGGAGCATCGCGACGAAGGAGCAGTGGATCCCCGTCAGCGAAGCGCTCGCCGAGCACGTCACGCTCTACGTGTACGACCGACGCGGCCGCGGCGGCACCGGGGATGCCGACGACTATTCCCTCGCCCACGAGGTCGCCGACATCGCCGCGATGAGGGAGGTCGCCGGCCACGGAGCCCACCTCCTGGGTCACTCGTTCGGCGCCCTCGCCACCCTCGCCTACGCGCGCGAGCACGGCCTCGGCGGCGGCACCCTCCTCGCCTACGAGCCTCCGCTCGCCGTGCAGGGGCCCGTCGCGGGCGACCGCCTCGCCGGATACCGAGAACTCGTGGATGCCGGTGACCTCGACGCCGCCCTCGAGTACGCGCTGGTGAACTTCGTGCGCGTGCCCGCCGAGGCGATCCCGTTCATCCGCGAGACACCGCTGTGGGGCGCCAGCGTGCCCCTGACCCCCACGTGGGTGCGCGAGCTCGCCGAGATCGACGCCCTCGGCAGCGACCTCGCGCCCTACGCGGAGATCGACGACCCCACCCACCTCATCGCGGGCACGGCGACCACGTCATTTCTGTATCAGTCCGCTCACGATCTGGCGAACATCATCCCCGGCGCGGGCATCACCGACATCCAGGGCGCCGACCACTTCGCGCATCTCGCCGATCCGCGAGGCTTCACCCGCGTCGTGGTCGACGCGCTCGATACCGCCGCGGTCGTTCGGTAACCCCCGCCCCCGGACCGGCCCCCGGCGCGCGCCCCGACCGCGCCGGGGGCCCCACGAGTCTGGACGGTTCCGCCGTCCGACGGAGCGCTCGGGCGCCCGGAGCCTCCGCACGCGGTGCGAGGGAGCGGGCGGCGGGGTACAGGCGGCGGGATGCGCACCCCACCCCCGGGTTAGGCTCGAACGGTGACCATCCTGACTCTGGTGCGACATGGCGAGACCGCGTGGAACTACGAGGGGCGGATCCAGGGCTCGACCGACATCCCCCTGAACGACACCGGTCGTCTGCAGGCGCGGGGCATCGCCGACACGCTCGCCGCCGAGTACGCGGGGCGCGACGTCATCGTCGTGTCGAGCGACCTGGGTCGTGCTGCCGAGACCGCCGACATCATCGCCGCGGCCCTGGGCACCACCGTGTCGCGCCGTTTGCCCGGATTGCAGGAGCGCTCGTACGGCGACGCCGAGGGGATGGACGCCCCGACCTTCTACCGGACCTACGGCCCGTGGCACGCGGCCGACGTCCCCGGCGCCGAGACCTGGCCGGTGGTGCGCGAGCGCGCCCTCGCCGCGATCGCCGAGGCCGTGGCATCCGCTCCCGCGGGCGTCGACGTGATCGCCGTCGCCCACGGCGCACTCATCCGCGAGGTCATCATGTTCGCCACCGACGGGGAGTTTCCCCGCGAGGGCGAGCGCCTGCCGAACTGCTCGGCGACGACGTTCCGCCTCGAAGGCGACCGCTGGGAGATGCTGGCGTACGCCGGCGTCGCGAGCTGAGATCCCCGTCTCCGCACAGACCCGGCGTCACGTGAGAACCTGAGGGATCTCCTCACTCCCCCGCGCGCGCCACCACCGACCGCGCGTGCCGCAGGATCGGCTCGTCGATCATGCGTCCCTCGTAACGGAACACGCCCCGCTCCCCCTGTGCCGCGTCGAGGACGCCCCGCGCCCACGAGATGAGATCGGCGCTCGGGGCGTATGCCTCGCGGATCGTCGCGACCTGCCCCGGGTGGATGCACGCCGTGGCGGCGAACCCGGAGGCAGCGGCATCCTGAGCCTCCTCGGTGAGCCCCTCCAGGTCGGCGATGTCGACGTGCACGGCGTCGATGGCCCGCTTGTCGAACGCCCCCGCGGCCAGCAGCACGCGCGCCCGCGCGACGCGTGCGACGTCGCGGTAGCCCCCGTCGTCACGACGGCTCGAGGTACCGCCGAGGCTGGCGACGAGGTCTTCCGCACCCCACATCAGCGCCACGACCTGTGGGAGCGCCGCGAGCTGCTCGGCGTTGACGATCCCTCGCGCGGTCTCGCACAGAGCGATCACCTCGAACCCGCCCGTGGGATCGAGGGATGCCGGCGTCTCGGCCTTCGCGACCATCACGCGCCGCACGCGCGTGAGCGCCAGCGCCTCGAGGTCGAGCGCGAAGTCCGGTGTCTCCGGTGCGTTCACCCGCACGATCACGCGCTCGGGGTCGGGATCGGCGGCGATCATCGCCTCGCGCGCCGATGCCTTCGCCTCTGCGGACACGGCATCCTCGAGGTCGAGGATCGCGGCATCCGCCCGCTCGAGGGCCTTCGGCAGCCGTTCGGGGCGATCGGCCGGAACGAACAACAACGCGGGTCCGAGGGCGAACGCGCGTGTTGCCGAGCGGGCGTCGGGGTGAATCCCGCTCATGCCCGCCCCTCGCTCGCCCAGACCAGCACCGTGCGGGTGGCGGTGGCCACGACCTCGTCGTTCTGCGAGCGCCCGGTGTGCGCCATGACGACCACGCCCTGCCCCTGGCGGGAGGCGGAGGGCCGCACCGACACGATCTCGGTCTCGGCGGCCAGGGTGTCGCCGACGAACAGCGGCGCGGGAAAGCTCACGTCGGTCAGCCCCAGCTGCGCCACGAGTGTTCCCTGCGTCAGCTGCCCGACGGAGAGGCCGACGAGGGTCGACAGCGTCCACATCGAGTTGACCAGGGGACGACCGAAAGGCTGGGTCGCCGCATAGGCGGAATCGAGATGCAGGGCCTGCGCGTTCATCGTCAGGGTCGTGAACAGGACGTTGTCGGCATCGGTCACGGTGCGCCCGGGGCGGTGCGCGTACCTCTCGCCGACGATGAACTCCTCCAAATACAGGCCGCGCTGCTCGATCATGCGGCAACGGTACCCGCGAGCCCCAGCGCGCGCGAGATCACCATGAGCTGCACCTCGGTGGTGCCCTCTCCGATCTCGAGGATCTTCGAGTCGCGGTAGTGCCGCGCCACGGGGTACTCGTTGATGAATCCGTTGCCGCCGAACACCTGTGTCGCATCCCGCGCGTTCGCCATCGCGGCGTCGCTCGCGGTCATCTTCGCCACGGCCGCATCGACCGTGAAGGGCTTGCCGGCGTCGCACAGCCGCGCGGCGTGCACCCACGCCAGGCGCGCGGTGTGGACGCGGGCATGCATGCGCGCGAGCAGGAACTGCATGCTCTGGCGCGTCGACAGCCGCTCGCCGAAGACGGTGCGGCTGCGGGCGTAGTCGACGGCGGCCTCGAGGCACCCCTCCGCGGCACCCGTGGCGAGCGCCGCGATCGCGACGCGGCCCTCGTCGAGCGTGCGCAGGAAGTTCTTGAACCCGTGCCCGCGCTCGCCGAGCAGGTTGGCCTCGGGCACGCGCACGCCGTCGAAGGTCAGCGGGTGGGTGTCGGAGGCGTTCCAGCCGACCTTGTCGTACGCGGGGCCGACGGTGAAGCCGGGCGTGCCGTTGGGCACGATGATCGTCGAGATCTCGGAGCGCTCGCCCGTGCGGCCGGTGACGGCGGTGACGGTGACGAACCGGGTGATGTCGGTGCCGGAGTTGGTGATGAACTGCTTCGACCCTTCGATCACCCACTCGCCGCCCTCGAGCGTCGCGGTGGTGCGGGTGGCCCCGGCGTCGCTGCCCGCCTCGGCCTCGGTGAGTCCGAATCCGGCGAGGGCACGACCCGCGACGAGGTCGGGCAGGTACCGGGCCTTCTGATCCTCGGTGCCGTAGCGGTAGATGGGCATGGCGCCCAGCCCCACGCCCGCCTCGAGGGTGATCGCCATCGACTGATCGACGCGCGCGATACCCTCGATCGCGACGCAGAGGCTCGCGTAGTCGCCGCCCTGTCCGCCGACCTCCTCGGGGAAGGGCAGCCCGAACAGCCCGAGCTCGCCCATCTGCTCGACCAGGTCGAGGGGCAGCTCGTGCGCACGGTCGGCTTCGTACGAGCGCGGCGCGATGACCTCGTCGGCGAACTCGCGCACCATCGCGCTCAGTTCGCGCTCGTCGTCGGTGAAGGCCTGCTGGCCGTCGATGCTCACGGGAGGGTCTCCTTGTGGGAAGGGATGGTGGCGGATGCCTGGACGGGCGCGGATGCCGGGACGGGCGCGGATGCCGGGGTGGGGGCGGATCCCGGGGTGCCGGCGGATCCCGGGGTGCCGGCGGATCCCGGGGTGCCGGCGGATCCCGGGGTGCCGGCGTGATCGCGGGGCCCGGGGACGCCCGGGGGCACCGCGTCGGCGCGCACATCCTCCGCGATCCGCACATCCTCAGCCCCACCCGCCGCCCCCGCAACGGAGGTTGCGCGAATCGCTGAGGTTCTGCTCGCGACGCCGGCGCGATCGTGGGGGCCGGGGACACCCGGGCGCACCACGTCGGCGCGCACATCCTCCGCGATCCGCACATCCTCAGCCCCACCCGCCGCCCCCGCGACGGAGGTTGCGCGAATCGCTGAGGTTCTGCTCGCGACGCCGACGCGATCATGGGGGTCGGGGACGCCCGGGCGCATCACGTCGGCGCGCATGTCCTCCGCGACGCCGACGCGATCGCGGGGCCCAGGGACACCCGGGGGCACCGCGTCGGCGCGCACATCCTCCGCGATCCGCACATCCTCAGCCCCACCCGCCGCCCCCGTAACGGAGGTTGCGCGAATCGCTGAAGTCCTGCGCGCGACGCCGGCGGATGCCGAGGCTCCGGCGTGACCGTCGGGCTCGGAGACCGCGGGGGTCACCGTCGCGACGACCGCGTCGCGGGCGACCTGCGCGCCCGTCGCCGTGTGCAGCCGCACGATGCCGGCGTGTGGTGCGGTGACCGTGTGCTCCATCTTCATGGCCTCGATCGTGACGAGCCGGGCACCGGCCTCGACGGCGTCCGCATCGGCGACGTGCACCGCGACGACGGTGCCCGGAAGGGGGGCGACGAGGTCGGGCGCCACGACCCCGGGGCCGCGGCCCGCGGCGGTTCGGCGACGCTCGGCGGCGGCCCGGCGCGAAACGAGACGCAGGCGGTGCGCGACGCCGTCGGCGTGCACCCAGTACTCGACCGGACCGCCCGTCACACGGGCATCGACCTCGGCCGGGCTGACCAGGTGCACACGGCCGCCGTCGTCCTCGAGCGCCACCGTCCGGGCGGGCGTCGCTCCCCCGGCACGCCAGGCTCCGACGCGATGCCACACCGAGCCGTCGCCCGGGGTCTCGGCATCCGCCCTCGCCCGCGCGGCCACCGCGGCCAACGCGGTCGGCGACGGTTCCGGGGCCGCGGGGGTCCCCGCCGGTCCAGCAGCCCGGTGTCGAGATCCCCCGCGCGCACGGCGGCGTCGGCCAGCAGCGCCCGCAGGTCGGCGATGTTCGTGTCGACGCCGAGCACGACCGTCTCGGCCAGCGCCGCGTCGAGGCGGGCGATCGCGCTCTCGCGATCGGGGCCGTGCGCGATGATCTTGGCGATCATCGGGTCGTACAGCGAGCTGACGACGCTTCCGGTCTCGACGGCGCTGTCGACGCGAGCGGATCCCGGATGCCACAGACTCACGGTCCCGGTCGAGGGCAGGTAGCCGCGCGAGGGCGTCTCGGCGTACACGCGCGCCTCGATCGCGTGGCCCTCGAGGCGGATCTCGGGCAGATCCAGCGCGAAGCCCGCCGCGACCCGCAGTTGCTGCTCGACGAGGTCGATGCCGGTGATCATCTCGGTCACGGGGTGCTCGACCTGCAGGCGCGTGTTCATCTCGATGAAGAACGGCTCGTCGAGTCGGTCGCCCGCGACCAGGAATTCCACGGTGCCGGCGCCGAGGTAGCCGACGCTCCGCGCCGCGGCGACGGCCGCCTCCCCCAGACGCGCGCGTGTCACGGGGTCGACCACGGGCGAGGGCGCCTCCTCGATCACCTTCTGGTGCCGCCGCTGCAGAGTGCACTCGCGCTCGCCGAGAGAGAGGGTGGTGCCGTGCGCGTCGGCGAGCACCTGCACCTCGATGTGGCGCGGGCGCTCCAGCAGGCGCTCGAGCAGCAGGGTGTCGTCGCCGAAGGCCGCGGCGGCGACCCGGCGGGCGGTCGCGAGGGCGTCGGCCAGGTCGGCGGGGCCGGTAGCCACGGTCATACCCTTGCCGCCCCCGCCGGCGGACGGCTTCACGAGCAGGGGGTATCCGGCGTGGTCGGCCTCGGCGGCGATCTCGTCGTCGCTCAACCCCATCGCGGAGAAGCCCGGCACGGTCGGCACGTCGTGCTCCGCGACGTGCTCCTTCGCGCGGATCTTGTCGCCCATCACCTCGAGCGCCTCAACTCCCGGGCCGACGAACACGATCCCGGCCGCGGCGCACGCGCGCGCGAAACCGGCGTTCTCGCTGAGAAAGCCGTAGCCCGGGTGCACGGCCCCCGCGCCCGAGGCCACCGCGGCGGCCACCACCGCGTCGACGTCGAGATACGACGGCACGCGCACGGCGCGGTCGGCCTCACGGGCGTGGGGGGCGTCGGCATCCGCATCGGTGAAGACCGCGACCGAGCGGATGCCGAGACGCCGCAGCGTCCGGAACACCCGGCGCGCGATCTCGCCGCGGTTGGCGACGAGAACGGACGCGAACATCCGGGGCGCGTCGGCACCGGAGCGCGGGATCGACGTCACGACCGACGCCGGCGGGCTGGAGATCTCGGTCATCTCGCTCACATCCGGAAGAGCCCGAAGGCTCGGTCTGCCAGCGGCACCCGGCTGACGACATCGAGAGCGAGCCCGAGCATCGTGCGGGTGTCGGCGGGGTCGATCACGCCGTCGTCCCAGAGCCGGGCGGTGGCGTAGTAGGGGCTGCCCTGCTCTTCGTAGCGTTCGCGGATGGGCCGCTGGAACGCCTGGTCGTCGGCATCCGTCCACTCCTGACCGCGCGCGGCGCGCTGCTCGCGCGTGACGGTCGAGAGGACGGAGGCCGCCTGCGCCCCGCCCATGACCGAGATGCGGCTCGACGGCCAGGTCCAGAGGAATCTCGGGTCGTACGCGCGCCCGCACATCGCGTAGTTGCCGGCGCCGTACGAGCCGCCCACGAGCACCGTGAGCTTGGGGACGCGGGTGGAGGCGACGGCGGTGACCATCTTGGCGCCGTCTTTCGCGATGCCGCCGGCCTCGGCATCGCGCCCCACCATGAACCCGGTGATGTTCTGGAGGAAGAGCAGGGGGATGCCGCGCTGATCGGCGAGCTCGATGAAGTGCGCGGCCTTGAGGGCGGACTCGCTGAAGAGCACGCCGTCGTTGGCGATGACGGCGACGGGGTGTCCGTGCAGGCGGGCGAAGGTCGTGATGACGCTCTCGCCGTAGAGCGCCTTGAACTCGTGCAGGGAATCGGCGTCGACGAGGGTGTCGATGATCGCGCGCATGTCGACGGGCTGCGAGACGTCGGCG
Source organism: Microbacterium sp. SL75 (assembly GCF_026625865.1). Classification (NCBI taxonomy): domain Bacteria; kingdom Bacillati; phylum Actinomycetota; class Actinomycetes; order Micrococcales; family Microbacteriaceae; genus Microbacterium; species Microbacterium sp. SL75. Next base: position 3,353,398 of record NZ_CP113067.1, read on the forward strand.
GGGACGATGTCGTAGAGCTCCTCGGGGGCGCGTGCCGGGGGCGCTTGTTCGACCACGTCCCATACCGGGGCGGGCGTCGGCGGCAGCGTGGCGACGATGTCCCGCACGATCTCGAGCGCGTGCTCGTCGTCGTCGGCGAGGTGGTCGACCACCCCCGAGCGGCGGGCGTGCAGATCACCGCCGCCGAGCTGTTCGGCGGTGACATCTTCGCCGATCGCGGCCTTGACCAGGGGCGGTCCGCCCAGGAACACCGTGCCCTGGCCGCGCACGATGACGCTCTCGTCGCTCATCGCGGGGACGTAGGCGCCGCCCGCTGTGCACGAGCCCATGACGGCGGCGATCTGCGGGATGCCGAGGGCCGACAGCTGCGCCTGATTGCGGAAGATGCGCCCGAAGTGATCGCGGTCGGGGAACACCTCGTCCTGCATCGGCAGGAAGGCCCCGCCGGAGTCGACGAGGTAGACGCAGGGCAGGCGGTTCTCGCGCGCGATCTCCTGCGCGCGCAGGTGCTTCTTCACCGTGAGCGGGAAGTAGGCTCCGCCCTTCACGGTCGCGTCGTTCGCGAGCACCATGACGTGGCGCCCGTGCACGAGCCCGATCCCCGCGACGACGCCGGCTCCGGGCGCCTCGCCGTCGTAGAGGCCGTGGGCCGCGAGCGGGGCGACCTCGAGAAAGGGGCTGCCCTCGTCGAGGAGCCGGTCGATACGCTCGCGCGCGAGGAGTTTGCCGCGGCCCGTGTGCCGTTCGCGCGCGGTGTCCGAGCCGCCGCGGGCTGCGCGGGCCAGGATCGCGCGGAGCTCTTCGACGAGGCCGCGTTGGGTCGGCGCGGGTGCGGCGGTGTCGATGACCGGTGCTGTGCTCATGGCGGCTCCGTCTCGGTGCCGCATCGTCGACGGCACCGTCGTTCCCGTCGGGGTCGTTCCCGCGGGGTGGGGTTTCAGTTAATGTTGGCTAACTGAAATGCCAGGCTAACCCGAGCGGATGCCGATGACAAGAGCGAACGAGGGCCCCCCGGCGATCGCCGGTACGCCACGAGCCGACGCGGCGACTCCCCCGCCCCCGCGGGCACGGCGCGCGACCGCGCCAAGGCCGATCGCCGCGCGGCCCTGCTCGCCGCCGCGGCCCGCCTCTTCGCCGAACGCGGCTTCGACGGCGTCACCCTCGGCGACATCGGCGAAGCGGCGGGGGTGAGCGGCCCCGCCGTGTACCGGCACGTCTCCAGCAAGCAGGCGCTGCTCGGCGCGATCCTGGTCGACGTCAGCGAGCGGTTGCTGCGGGGCGGACGTGGGGTCGGACACGATCCCCAGACACCCGACGACCGTCTCGCGCGATGCAGCCCCGACACACCCGCCCCGGCGTTCGAGAACCCCGGTCCCGAGACCGACCCCCGCACGACGAAAGGCCCGGGCGGCGTCCTCGAAGCCCTGGTCGACTTCCACGTCACGTTCGCGCTCGCCGAGGCCGACGTGATCCGCGTGCAGGATCGCGACCTCGACCGCCTATCCCCCGACGACCGTCGCGCCGTCCGCGACCTACAGAACGCGTACGTCGCCGTCTGGACGGCGGCTCTCGCCGCGCGGAATCCGGATGCCGAGTCCCCGGCCGAGCGCCGCGTGCGCGCCCTCGCGTGCTTCGGCCTGATCAACTCGACGCCGCACAGTGTGCGGGGCGTGCCCGCGTCACGCGTCCGCCCCACCCTGACCCGCATGGCTCTGGCGGCGCTGACGGCGTGAGCTGCGGCATCCGCCCGCCCCTTCACCGCCGCGAGTGTCCAAGAAACCCGGACGCCCCCGACATCGCGCCCGGGTGTTCTGGACACTCAACGGGAACACGCACCCACACCCCCGGGCGAGTGTCCACGAAACCCCGCGCACCGGGCGGAGATTGCGGCATGCCCTGGACACTCGATCAGGCGTCACCCCGGCTCCCACTGCCCGCGAGCACGAACCGGGGCCCGCGCCACCGGCTCAGCGCAGCAGCATCGCCCGCCCAGGCTCGCGAAGCACTCCGGCGACGTCGGTGAGGAAGCGCGCGGCCTCGGCCCCGTCGACCAGCCGGTGGTCGAACGAGAGGCTGAGGGTGAGCACATCGCGCAGCGCGATCTCGCCGTGGTGCTCCCAGGGGGTGCGCCGCAGGGCGCCGACGGCGAGGATTGCGGCCTCGCCCGGGTTGAGGATCGGGGTTCCGGCATCCACTCCGAACACACCCACGTTGGTGATCGAGAAGGTTCCGCCGGTCATCGCGGCGGGGGCGGTGCGCCCGGCGCGGGCGGTGGCAGCGAGTTCGGCGATCGTGTCGGCCAGGTCGACGAGGTCGAGACGGTCCGCGTCGGCGATCACCGGAACCACCAGTCCCCGGTCGGTCGCGGCGGCGATCCCCAGGTTCACGTAGTGGTGCTCGACGATCTCTCCGGCCGCCCCGTCCCACTTCGCATTCAGTGCGGGAGTCCGCCCGAGAGCGAGGCACACCGCCTTCGCCACGATCGCGAGCAGCCCGATTCTGTGCCCGTCCAGTGCACGGTCGGTTTTGAGGGATGCCAGCAGCTCGGTCGTCGCGGTCGCATCCAGCGTGAGGAAGGTCGTCGCGTGCGGGGCGGTGAACGCGCTCTGCACCATCGCCGCCGCCGTGTGTTTGCGCACCCCGCGGATCGGCGTGCGCGTGACCCGGTCTCCCGGCGAGGGGGGAACGCTCGCGTGAGGCACCGCGGCATCCGGCGGCGACACCGCGGCACGGGCGAGGTACTCCTCGACGTGCGCTCGTGTGACCATCTCGCCCGGATGCGCAGCCGCGACGAGCACCAGGTCGACCCCGTGGTCCTTCGCGAACTTGCGCACCGGAGGCGTGGACCGCGGACGCTCGACCGGGAGGTCGATCGGACCCGTCCGCACGATGTCGTGCGGGGCCGCCTCGCGCACGGCGTGGTCGGTGTCGAGCGTGACGGTTCCGGCCCCGCGGGCGCGGCGGCGCGGGCGGGTGCCCGAGCTCGGCGCGGCGCCGTAGCCGACGAGGTTGGGCGTCGCCCGTTCTCCCTCTCCCGCACTCGGAGCCGTCGTGCGGATGTCGGCGGCGACACGCCGTTCGGCAGGGTCCGAAAGCGGCGTGTCGCCGCCCGACTCCGCAGGACGGTCGGCCGATCCACCCGCGGACCGCGACGAACCCGTCGTCTGACCCTCGGTCCGTGCCGCGACACCCTGCCCCGCGGTAGCCTGCCCCGCAGGCACCTGTCCCGCGACGGCCTGCCCCGCGGGCGCCTGCCCCGCGGGCATCTGCCCCGCGACAGCCTGGCCCGCGACCGCCTGCCCCGCGGGCGCCGAGGTGCCGGCATCCGCCCCCTCGACGGCGAACGACACGAGGGGCGAACCGACCTCGACCGTGTCTCCGGCCGCGGCGTGCAGACCCTGCACGGTGCCCGCGTAGGGCGAGGGGATCTCGACGATGGCCTTGGCCGTCTCGACCTCGGCGATGGTCTGGTTGAGGGCGACGGTGTCGCCCTCCGACACGTGCCACTGCACGATCTCGGCTTCGGGAAGACCCTCGCCGAGATCGGGGAGGCGGAACTCCGCGATCATCGAACTCCCCCTCCGCTCGTCTCGACGGCGCTCTCGTGCGACCCGCGCTCCCGCACCCGGTCGACCGCGTGCAGGATCCGATCCAGATCCGGCACGTGGTGCTTCTCGAGCTTCGAGGGCGGATACGGGATGTCGTGCCCGGTCACACGCTGCGGCGGCGCCTCGAGGTAGTGGAAGCACTGCTCGGTGATGCTCGCGACGAGCTCGGCCCCCACCCCCGCCTCGCGGGCCGCCTCATGGGTGACCACGACCCGACCGGTTTTGCGGACGGATGCCGCGACCGTGTTCATGTCGATCGGCGAGAGCGAGCGCAGGTCGATGACCTCGAGCGAGATCCCCTCGTCCTCCGCGGCGAGCGCGGCGTCGAGAGCCGTGCGCACCTGGGCGCCGTAGGTGACGATCGTCGCGTCGGTGCCCTCGCGGGCGACGCGGGCGAGGTGCATCGGCGGAGCGTCGGCGAGGTCGACATCCAGATCGACCTCGCCCTTGGAGTGATACAGACGCTTGGGCTCGAAGAAGATGACCGGGTCGTCAGAGGCGATCGCCTGCCGCAGCATGACGTACGCGTCCTGCGGGTTCGACGCCGCGACCACGCGCAGCCCGGCGGTGTGCACGAAGTACGCCTCGGGCGACTCGGAGTGATGCTCGGCTGCTCCCACTCCCCCGGCCCACGGGATGCGGATCACCAGCGGCATCCGGATCCGCCCGTTGCTGCGGTAGTGGAGCTTGGCGACCTGGCAGACGATCTGATCGAACGCCGGGTAGACGAAGCCGTCGAACTGGATCTCGACGACGGGGCGGTAGCCGCGCAGGGCGAGGCCGACCGCGGTCCCGACGATCCCGGCTTCGGCGAGCGGGGTGTCGACCACGCGGTGCGCGCCGAAACGCTGCTGCAGGCCGTCGGTCACGCGGAAGACGCCGCCGAGCTTGCCGATGTCCTCGCCCATGAGCAGGACTTTCTCATCGCCGTCCAGAGCGCGGGACAGGCCCGCGTTTATCGCGGAACCGAGGGTGAGGGAAGTCATCGCGACGCCTCCGTGCTTCCTGTCGCCGTACCGGTCGTGGTGGACATCGTCATCGCGAACCCTCCCCTTCGAAGCCGGCCATGTACTCGACGTACTCCGCCCTCTGCCGCGCGAGCCCGGCGTGGGGTTCCGCATACACGTGGTCGAACATCGTCTCGGGTGCGCGCGTCGTCGCCCCGATGCACGCCGCGCGCACCTCGGCGGCGAGCGCGTCGGCGGCACGGGCGACCTCGGCCATGCCGGAATCGTCCAGCATCCCCTCGGCGCGCAGGTACGCCTCGAGCCGCGCGATGGGGTCGCGCTGCGCCCACTCCTCGACCTCGGCGGCATCGCGGTAGCGGGTGGGGTCGTCGCTCGTGGTGTGGGGTCCCATGCGGTAGGTCACGGCCTCGATGAACGAGGGACCCTCACCGCGTCGAGCGCGATCGAGGGCCCACCGCATCGCGGCGACGCAGGCGAGGGCGTCGTTGCCGTCGATCCGGAGGCTCGGGATGCCGAACCCCGGCGCCCGACCCGCGATGGGGTACTTCGCCTGGACGGTGACGGGTTCGCTGATCGCCCACTGATTGTTCGAGCAGACGAAGACGACGGGGGCGCGGAACGACGAGGCGAAGACCATCGCTTCGTTGACGTCGCCCTGGCTGGTCGCCCCGTCGCCGTAGTACGCGACCGCGACGTCGGAGGAGCCGTCGCGCTGGGCGCCCATCGCCCAGCCGGTGGCGTGCAGCGACTGCGCGCCGATGATGATCTGGGGAGGAGCGGCGTTGATCGACGTGTGGTCGTAGGCCGAGTGCTCCTCGCCGCGCCACGCGAGCACGTAGTCGGCGGGCTTGGCGCCACGCCCGAGCAGCACGCCGTGCTCGCGATAGCTGGGGAAGACGAAGTCGCCGGGGGCGAGGGCGTGGGCCGTGCCCACCTGGGTGGCCTCCTGTCCGCGGCACGGAGCCCACAGCGCCAGCTGGCCCTGACGCTGCAGGGCGACGCCCTCGGCATCCAATCTGCGGGTGAGGACCATGTCGCGGTGCAGGGCGCGCAGCTCGTGAGGTGAGAGGTCGGCGACCCAGGGGTCGAGGGTGTCGTCGGCGATCCGGGAGCCGTCGGGCTCGAGAAGGCGGAGCACATCCTCGGGGGCGTCGTGATCGTCGGCGCTTCCCGCAGAAGAGCCTCGCGTCTGGGTGTACGTCATCGTCATCCCTCCGTGCTGCCCGGGCTCCTCGTGAGAGCGGGGGCGTATGGATGCCGGCAGCACCGCCGACGAGGCCGACCGTACGCGCGGAACGCACCCCGCTCAAGACCTCGCCGTCACATTGAGCATCGTGCCCACCGCGAACGACCCTCGCGCTGCTAATGTTTCGCACCATGAGCAAGCTCGACGCGGTCGACCTCGACCTCCTCCGCGCCCTGTCCGCCGATCCGCGCGCCACCGTCGTCGCCCTCGCCGAGAAACTCGGACTCTCCCGCAACACCGTCCAGGCGCGCATGAGCCGCCTGGAACGCGGGGGCGTCTTCCTCTCGTACGAACGCACGCTGTCGGCGGAAGCCCTCGGCTTCCCGATCGAGGCGTTCCTGCAGGTGACCGTCCGTCAGGCCGAGCTGCCGGTGATCCGCGCCGAGCTCGCCAAGGTTCCCGAGGTCCTGCAGGCGCACGGGCTCAGCGGGCAGGTCGATCTGCTCGTGCGGGTCGCGTGCCGCGACACCCAGCACCTGTTCGACACCGACGCCCGCATCCTCGCGATCGAGGGCGTCGAGCGCACCGAGACGTCTCTCGTCATGGGCGAGGTCATCGGCTACCGCGTGGGCCCGTTGATGCAGCTGGCGCGCGACGAGATCTAGCGTCGGCGCCGGGGGTCGCCGATCTCACGGCGCCGAAACCCTCCGTCTACGGCGCCGGGATCACCGGAATGCTCGCCGTCTCGGTCTTCTGCTCGGTCGGGCTCCCGGCATCCATCCGCACGAGAACCACGCCCACGAGGATCAGCGCTCCGCCCGCGAACTGGACCGGCGCCGGTGTCTCACCGAGCAGCAGCCACGCGAACCCCAGCGCGAACAGTACCTCGCTGAGCCCCACGAAAGAGGCCAGCCGCGCGCCGATGAGCGGCACCGCGATGACCCCGAGCGCGTAACCGACGGTGGTCGCGACACCGCCCACCCACAGCAGAGGCAGGATGCCGGGAAGCTCGAGCCCCGCGAGCGACACGGTGATCGAGGGTGCCGCGAAGGGCAGCACTCCGGTGAGCACCAGCACCCCCATGAGCAGCGCCCCGGTGAGCAGGCCGCCGGCGGCGAGAGCCAGGGGCGGGAGGTCGTCGCCCGCGCGCCCGGCGATGACGAAGTACGCCGCCGCGCACACCGCGGCGCACAGCGCGAAGAGCGTGCCGAGCAGGTCGAACCGTGCACCGCTGATGTCGACGACGAGCACGAGACCGGCCATCGCCACGACGGACCCGATCAGCACGGCCCTCGACGGCGAGCGGCGGGTGCGCACCCACACGGCGATGACGATGAGCACCGGCGCGATGTACTGGATGAGCAGGGCGACGGCCACCGGCATCCGCTGCATCGCGGCGAAGTAGAACAGCTGGCATCCGGCGACGGCGGTCAGACCGAACGACACGATCAGCAGCCCGTGGCGGCGCAGGAACCCGGGCTGCCGGAGTACCGCGCGAACGAGCGCGGGCGAGAGCAGCAGCGCCGCGAGCCCCATGCGCACCAGGAGCACCGCTCCCAGCGACCAGCCGCCGTCGAGCAGGGGTTTGACGAACGGCCCGCTGGAGGAGAACGCCAAGGCCGAGGCCACGGCGATCGCGAGGCCGGTGACGGCGGTGGAGCCGCGGTGGGTGGGACGCGGGAGGGTCACGGAGGACGTGGTCATGCGGGCCTGCTGTCACGAGTGAAGGGGGTTTACACTCGTGACAGTACGGCCTCTACCTGTCAGGAGTCAACGTGGTCTTCATCCGTGACACCGAACTCGTGCTGCGCGCCGCCGTCGAGCTCGTCAACACCCTGCCCCACACGGAGGTCAGCGGCGTCGACACCCTCGTCGACGCCTCCGACCTCGAGGCCTTCACCGGCCGCCACGGCTACACCGGCTCGCGCACGCGCGACGCCCGCGAGCTCGCCGATGTCCGCGGCATCCGGCCCCGCATCCTGGAGCTGTGGAGCGCGGATCGCGACGCGGCAGCCCCCCTCGTCAACGCGATGCTCGCCGACGGGCGGGCGCTCCCCCAGCTCGTGCGTCACGACGGCCTCGACTGGCACATCCACGCGAGCGACCCGGCGGATCCGCTGGCCACGCGCATCCTCGTCGAGACGGCGCTCGCCTTCGTCGACGTCATCCGCGCCGACGAGTACGACCGCGTGCGCGTGTGCGACGCCGACGACTGCAACGGCGTGTACGTCGACTTCTCCAAGAACGGATCGAAGCGGTACTGCGACGCGGGCAACTGCGGCAACCGCATGAACGTCAACGCCTACCGCAAGCGCAAGGCGCACGCGCCCTCCTGACCGGACGCGGTCTCGCGCTCGGCCCGACTTCGGGGCCGAGCGCTCCGCGCGACTACTCCACGAACTCCCGGATCGCGGATGCCGCCGCCTCCGGCGTCTCGTAATGGATCAGGTGCCCGACCTCGGGGATCTCCACGAGCCGCGCATCGGGGAACAGCGTCGCCAGGTGACGCTCGGCCTCGATCGGGGTGATGTCGTCCTTCTCGGCCGCGATGAGAAGCGTCGGCTGCGCGATGCGCGGGGCGAACTCGCGCACGTCGTGCGAGACGCTCGTAACGAAAGCCTCGTGCAGCACGTCGCGGTCGGCGAAGCGCGAGAAGTACTCGTCGTGCTGCTCGTGCACGAAACGGCGCAGGTCGGGGTCGCGCGTCTTGGCCATGGCGTTGCTCATCACGCGCACGATGAGGCCGTTGCGCAGCAGCGCGTCGCCGAGCACGCGCGGAAGCCTCGCCCCGGCCAGGTAGTAGAACACGGCGAGACGAGTCAGAATGCCTCGCGGCCCCTCGAGGGCTGGGGCCCCGATGGGGTTCACGAGAATGAGCTTCGGCGTCGACAACCCGCCCGCCACCGCCGCGGACGCCACGATCGAGCCGAACGAGTGGCCGAGCACGACGGCATCCGGAGCGACCTGCTCGACGAACGCCCGCAGCCACGCGGCGTAGGTGTCGAGATCGTGGGGGCGGCCGACGAACGGCGCGGTCTCACCGAACCCGGGAAGGTCGGGAGAGATGACCCGGATGCCGGGAAGATGCGCCACCACCGGATCGAGCCCGTGGTGCTCACCGCGGAAGCCGTGCACCGCGACGATCGTCGTCTCGGCGTCGTCGTCGCCGTACACCCAGTACGCCGTGGTCCCCCCGAGAACCCGCGCCTCGCGCCGCACGACGGGGATCTGAGCGAGGCGTTCGGCGTACGGGTTCGGCATGCGTCGAGTCTACGAGGGGGGACACACGACTCTGATCGAGCGCTCTTCGTCATCCACCCCGCTCTGCGCGCCTCGACGGTGATGTCGGAGCTCCCCTCTACCGTGAGCGCATGACCACGTGGCAGGCCGAGCCGCTCCCCCTCTTCCAGACGCCCGAGTGGGCGCGCCTCGTCGGCGTGTTCGACCTCGAGACCACGGGGATCGATGTCGAGAACGATCGCATCGTCACCGCGCACGTGGGTGTACTCGACGCCGAAGGCAACGTCGTCGACGCGCGCGACTGGCTCGCCGACCCCGGCGTCGAGATCCCGGCGGGAGCCGCGGCCATCCACGGCATCTCCACCGATCGCGCCCGCGCCGACGGCGCTCCGGCGCCGCGCGTGGTGGCCGAGGTCGTCGAGGCTCTCGGGTCGCTCTTCGCCGCCGGCATCCCGGTCGTCGCCTACAACGCGCCCTTCGACTTCTCGATGCTGAAGAACGAAGCCGTGCGTCACGGCGTGACTCCGATCGCCGCCCCCTCCCCCGTCATCGACCCTCTCGTGGTCGACAAGACCTTCGATCGGTACCGCCGCGGCAAGCGCACCCTCTCGGTCGTCGCCGAGCACTACCGTGTGCCGCTCGAATCCGCCCACGAGGCCTGCGCCGACGCGGTCGCTGCGGGGCGACTCGCCCTGGCGCTCGCCGAGAAGTTCGGCCCGTGGCTCCCCTCGACCCTCGACGAGCTCCATACCCGCCAGATCGCCTGGGCCCGCGCTCAAGCCGAGAGCCTCACGGAGTACTTCGTGAAGATCGGCCGGCTGGATGCCACCGCTCCCGCGATCGACGGGGCTTGGCCGATCCGCTGACGCCCGGACGACCGGTCTCGGGCTCCCGGCATCCGACAGTATCGAATCTCACCGGGCGCCCGGCCGCCTTCCCGGCACGGCGATCGAGTGTGCGACCTGATCGCCCTACCCGCTGAACACCCCATCCGCACGAGCCCGACACCATCGAGCTGCACCTGAGCCGACCTCTTCGCTTGGTCGAAAAGCACACTCATACGAGCCGGCGCGACGATCCGAGCCCGAACCCCTCTCCGATTCCGGCGCGAAACACGACTCGCGCGAGCGGACCACACGACCGAAACCCGAACCCCGCTTCCTCACCGGTCGAAGCTCCGGCCCCACCACCGGCCACCACGACACACACCCGACCTCCGATCCCGCCCCGGTCGAAACACCACCCACCCGACCCCGACACCGCGACCCGGACCTGCTCTCGCCCCCGTCCCGGTGCACGACACCGCCCCCCCACACCACGACACGAGCCTGAACCCAGGCCCCACCCCGGTCAGGAGCAAGACCCGACGCCCCGATCCGAGCCTGTTCTCCCCCCCCCCCGTCCCGGTGCACAACACCGCCCCCACCGCCTCGACACCAACCTGACCCCAGGTGCCGCCCCGGTCAGGAGCAAGGCCCGACGCCCGGTCCAGGCCTGCTCCTCCCCCTCTCCTAGGCGAAGAGGTCACGAGCGCGGCCACTGAGGAGCAGCGTTGAGGGAGTTCCGCAACCACCCCTGCTCTACCCCTGCACTCGCCGGCCTTCACCGGACTCGCGTGCGAGGTCGCCCTTGAGACTCGGATTCACCAAGTGAATGCGACCCCGACCCAATGTCGGAGGTCGGCGATACCGTTCTCCCATGACCCGCATCGCACGCTCCGAAGACCGGCCGACGCCGGTGTTCCGAGAGTGCGACGGCGCGCCCTGGCCCAGCGACGACGAGCTCGAGCTCGAAGCCGCATGGGCTGCTTTTCGCGAGAGCGGCGATGTGCAATGGTCGACGGGCGACGAGGCCCCGTCGGCGAACCCTGTGTCTCCCTCTCTCGCCCGCAGCGCGCCGCTGCGGGTGCCGCACACTCTTCATGCCCCCGACGGTGCCGCGACCTGGGAGTGGGAGTGGGACGACGTCATCGACCCGCCCGGCGGCGAAACCGCAGGGGTCTCCGACATCGACGCGCGATTGGGGCATCTCGAGTGCGTCGTCAGGGATCGGCAGCGTGCGACCGCCGACGAGTACCGTCTGATCCTGGCGATCCTCGACGATGCCGCCTTCGACCCCACACCGTGGGTCGGACCCGACCCCACGGTGGATCGCGCCTGGAGTGATTCCCGAGGCCGCACGCCCGGCGCCGTGCGGCGCGACCGCGTCGACCTCGCGGAACGCGCCGCTGTCGCCGAGATCGCGGTGCGCCTGCATCTGTCCGAACAGACGGTCCGGACGAGGGCCGCTCACGCGCGGACGCTGGCCGTTGGGTGCCCAAAGCTGTGGACCGCCTTCGGCGAGGGGCGCTTTTCCGAGAAGCACGCCGTCGACGCGGCCCGGATGGCTTCGACCCTCCCCGCCGGCGACGCCGACGCCTTTCGGCGCTTCGACGACGAAGCGTGCGCGCAGGCGCTGGCCCTGCCCCCGGCGAAGTTCGCCGTGGCGGCCCGCGCCATTCGCGAGCGCGTCCACGCCGAGTCCATCGAGACCCGTCACCGTCGGGCTGTAGAGGAGCGCGGCGTGTGGATGAGAGCCGAGCTCGACGGCATGGCTTCGCTGCACGCGCTTCTCCCCGCTGACCGCGCTCGCGCCGTGATGTCGCGCCTCGACCAGGCAGCTCGGCACCTGCGCGCTGCGCCCGACGAAGAGCGCACGCTCGCGCAACTGCGAGCAGACGCCCTCGCGGACCTGGTGACGATGACAGACGACCCGGTGCCCGCAGCGATGGGCCCGACCCCGGCTGACGGCACCGTCGGCCCCTCCCCTCAAGCGGTCGATGGTGCAGGCCCGAGGCCTCATTCACCGGGCGAAGCGCTACGCGCGCCCTACCCACCCGACATACGGCACGCCGAGCCCCGCGGATCATCCAGCGCTCACGAAACCGGAGCCCCGCGACCCGCGCCCGCACCCTCACCCGACGCACCCCATGATTCACCTACCGCCCCGCGCACCTTCCGAGCCGCGCCTTCAGCGACCGTCGTCGTCACGATCCCCGCGCTCACCCTCCTAGGTCACAGCAGCGAGCCCGCAACGCTCGAGGGGTACGGGCCGATCGATCTCGACACGGCGCGGCGCTTGGCCGGCACCGCGACCTCATGGATCCGACTCCTCACCCATCCGGTGACCGGCGCCCCGCTCATACTCGACCGCAAGACGTACCGGGTTCCCGTCGCCCTCCGCCGGTGGCTCGGTGTCACCTCGCCCACCTGCGTCTTCCCCGGGTGCGGTCGCGCTGCACGCGAGTGCGACATCGATCACCGCACCGCGTGGGCCGACGGCGGAACCACCGATGATGACAACCTCGACCCCAAATGCCGCCATCACCATCGCCTGCGCCACGAGAGCCGCTGGGATATCGACCACGGGGCCGGCGGCGACAGCGCCTGGACCTCTCCCCTCGGTGGGAGATACGGGACAGATCCACCGCCGTTCTAGGAACGACGTGGCGAGACCGCCGCGATGGGACCGGACCGCGAGCTCGGTTCGCCCTGCACCGACGCACGCGCTGTTCCAAACCGGCAGTCGCGTTGCCTTGGACCCGGCCCTCCCGTGGCCCTCTCCTCCCGCACCGCTTCCCCCTGACTGAACCCCGATCCTGCCCTTCCTGCGCCCGCACTGCGCGGCCGCTCCCGCAAACCCGGCCCGGACCCCGACCCCGCCCGATCTTTGGGCCGCGCCGCGCACCTGCTGGCATCGCCTGCACTGGTCCAGGCTCCGACTCGACCCCGGGTCTCGCTGCGCCCGCGCCGCTGCCCCGATTCCGAGTCCGGCCCCGACCCCAACCCGGGCTCACCGCCGGGCCGCTGCCCGATCTCGAATCCGCCCCCAACCCCTGCACACTTCCGCACCGCGCCGCGCACCCGCCGCCGTCGCCTGCCCCTGCTCGAGGCCCCGACCCAGCCCTGGGCCTCCCCCTTGACCGCACCGCGCTACCGCTGCCCCGATCCCAGACCCGACACCAACACCGATCCACTTCCGCGCCCTGCCCGCCCCGCCACCGCCGACCGCAACGACCCGCCCCTGACCTGTCAAACTGCTCTCGTGACCGCCCGCATTGCCACCGTCCAGGCCGAGGCCGTCCCTGGCGCCGTCGAGGTCAACGTCACGCGAGCGGCGCAGTTCGTCATCGAAAGCGACGCGTCCGGAGCAGACGTCGTCCTCTTTCCCGAGGCGTTCCTCACCGGCTACGACGAGACCGTTTTCGCCGCTGGTGTGCTGCCGAGCATCGCGGACCGCGCGTGGCTCGCCCCGCTGCAGGAGGCTGTCGACGAGACGGGCGTCGCCGCCGTAGTGAATACCGCGCTCCAGGCGGGCGATCGACGAACGCTGACCGACCTCCTGTTCACCCCCGGCCAACCGCCCTACCCCGCGTACTCCAAGCAACACCTCCACTCGCCCGAGCGCGCCTTGTTCACCTCCGGCGCGCGTGGATACTCGTTCCGAATCCGCGACGTCGAGTTCGCCTTATCGGTCTGTTATGACGCGAACTTTCCCGAGCATGCCGCCGCGGCTGCGGCTGCCGGCGCCACCGTCTATCTCAACAGCGGCGCATATTTTCCGGGCGGTGGCCGCCGCCGCGATCTTCACCTGGCCGCACGTGCGCTCGACAACGGCATCTACGTCGTCTACAGCGGTCTCGTCGGCGTTCCGAGCGACTTCATCGGCGGCTCGGCCATCTTCGACCCGCTGGGACGCCGCATCGCGGCCGTCGGCGAACGCGAAGGGCTGGCCATCGCCGACATCGACCCCGCTGTCGTGGAAGACGTCCGTCGCGACCAGCGCATGTGGGCGGACCGCCGAGACGACCTGGGCGCCTTCGAGCGATCCGGCGAACTCCGGTCACAAGCCGGTCGCGCAGCACCGGCCTGAAACGGCTGAGCGAATCTCCCCCACCACCCGCCCGTCCCGCCAGACCCTCTACCCGCGCGGCGACCCCGCGCCACGAGGCGCGCAACGCCGGCCCGAACCAGTCCGGCGAACCTCCCCCACCACCCGGCCGTCCCGCCCGTCCCTCAACCCGCGCGGCGAACCCACGCCACGAGCCGCTCCCGCAACACCGGCCCGAACCAGCCCGGCGAACGTCCGCCACCACCCGCCCGTCCCTCACCCCGCACGGCGACCCCGCGCCACGAGCCGACAGCACCGCACAACCGAAGACATTCCGCCGAGCCCTCTCACCACCCCGCAGCGGTACGCGACTCAGAGGTCATCGCCGCCCCACGAAGTTCACCGGGTTTCTCAGGGTCCACAGCTCGGCGGCGGTTGCAGCGCCCGTCCGCGTGAGGCGAATACCGCAGAACAATCCGCTCACGCGCAGGAAAACGAACGTGCTTCAACGCGCTCCCCGTGTAACGCGAAAGCCCCCCATCCCGAAGGACGAGGGGCTTTCGCTGCGAGAACCGCTGCGGATCAACGACCGCCGAAGTTCTTGAAGCGCTGGTTGAACTTCTCGACGCGACCGGCCGAGTCCATGATGCGCTGCTTGCCCGTGTAGAACGGGTGCGAAGCCGACGAGATCTCCACGTCGATGACGGGGTACTCCACGCCGTCGAGCTCGATCGTCTTGTCGCTGGACACGGTCGAACGGGTGAGGAACGTGTCGCCCGAACCGAGGTCGCGGAACACGACGGCCTTGTACGTGGGGTGGATGTCAGTCTTCATGGGAGGTCCTTTGAGAAGTGGTGTCCTGGATTCTGCCAGGACGTCAAAGTCTGCGGCGCCGATGGCACCAACGGAAGAGTCTACCAGGCCCAGCTCCGCGCCGCGGCCCCGTGATTCGAGCGCCGATCGGATCAGGAGGCGCGAGCCGCCCAGCGCCCGGCTTCGTGCGTGAGCGTGATGTCGAGCCCGAACGTCTTGGAGAGGTTCTCGGCCGTCAGCGCCTCGTCGAGGGGCCCGGATGCCACGACCTCACCGTCACGCAGAAGAAGAACGTGCGTGAACCCGACGGGGATCTCCTCGACGTGGTGCGTCACCATGACCATCGCGGGCGTGGTGGGAGCCTGTGCGTAACCGGACAGCAGAGCCAGCAGTTCTTCGCGCGCTCCGAGGTCGAGGCTGGCCGTCGGCTCGTCGAGCAGCAACAGCTCGGGGTCGGTCATGACCGCGCGGGCGATCTGCACGCGCTTCTGCTCGCCGTCGCTCAGGGTGCCGAAGGTGCGGTCGGCGAGGTGGTCGAGTTTCCACTCGGCCAGCACGCGCAGTGCGCGACGCTCGTCGATGTCGTCGTAGTCCTCGCGCCAGCGACCGACGACTGAGAAGGCCGCCGTGAGCACGACGTCGAGCACCGTCTCTTCCGGCGGCACGCGACGCGCCATCGCCGACGACGCGAACCCGATGCGCGGGCGGAGCTCGAACACGTCGGTGCGCCCCAGACGCTCGCCGAGGATCGTCACCGAACCCGACGTGGGGTGCAGCAGCGTGTCGGCGAGCTGGAGGACCGTCGTCTTCCCCGCACCGTTCGGGCCGAGGACGACCCAGCGCTGGTCATCCGACACCGTCCAGTCGAGGTGGGACACGATGTCCCGCGCGTTCCGGCGGACGACGACGTCGGAGAACTCGAGAACCTGGGGCATGCCTCCAGCCTACTGTCCGAGCCGGAGAGAATCGGATGCCACGCGGCCCCTGTGGACAGCGGGCCACGGCCAGCGCAGGACCCGGGCGCACAGCACCACCACGCCCCCGACGACCACCGCGAGCTCCCTCCCCGCAACCGCCGCGCACAGCACCACCGCGCCTAGACGACCGCCCGGAACTCCCTCCCCGCAACCGCCGCGCACAACGCCACCGCGCCCCCGACGAGCACCGCGAGTTACTTCCCCGCAACCTCCGCGTACAGCGCCGCCGTGGTCTCCGCGATCGCCGCCCAGCTGAAGTCATCGACCGCGCGCTGGCGTCCGGCGCGTCCGTAGGCCCGGGCCTTCTCGGCATCCATCGACACCTCCGTCAGCACACGGGCGAGGTCGTCGACGAAACGCTCGGGATCCACGGGCGTTCCCGTGCCGTCCTGCACCTGGTCGATCGGCACGAGGCGGCCGGTCACGCCGTCCACGACGACCTCCGGAATACCGCCCGTCGCCGTTCCCACCACCGCGGCACCGCACGCCATGGCCTCGAGGTTCACGATGCCCAGGGGCTCGTACACCGAGGGGCACACGAACGTGGTCGCGGCCGTGAGAATGGCGCACAGCTCGTGGCGCGGCAGCAGTCGCTCGATCCAGACGACCCCGTCGCGGGTGGCCTGCAGTCCCCGCACGAGCTCCTGGACCTCGGCCATGATCTGCGGGGTGTCGGGAGCTCCCGCGCACAGGATCACCTGCACCTCGGGCGGAAGCTGCTCCGCCGCACGCAGCAGATACGGCAGGCCCTTCTGACGGGTGATGCGACCGACGAACACGACCGACGGGCGTGCGGGGTCGATTCCCTGCGACCGCAGGAAGTCGTCGTCCGACACCGGATGCCATGACTCGGTGTCGATGCCGTTGTAGATGACCCGAACCTTGTCGGGGTCGAGCGAGGGGTAGCTGCGCAGGATGTCGTCGCGCATGCCCGAGCTGACCGCGACGACCGCCGCGGCGCCCTCGTACGCGGTCTTCTCGATGTAGCTCGACACCGCGTAGCCGCCACCGAGTTGTTCGGCCTTCCACGGGCGGAGCGGTTCGAGGCTGTGAGCGGTGACGACATGCGGGATGCCGTGGAGAAGCGACGCCAGGTGACCCGCGAAGTTCGCGTACCAGGTGTGGGAGTGCACGACGTCGGCGCCCGCGATGTCCGACACGATCGCCAGATCGGTGCCGAGTGTCTGGATGGCACCGTTCGCCGACGCGAGCTCGGCGGGCACGCCGTACGAGGTCGTGTCCGCCTCCTCGCGCGACGCGCCGAACGCGCGCACCTGCACCTCGGTGCCCTCGGCGCGCAGCGCCTTCACGAGTTCGGTGGCGTGGACCCCGGCTCCGCCGTAGATCTCCGGCGGGTACTCCTTGGTCACGATGTCGACGCGCATGAGACGAACCGTAGTACAGGCAGAGACGCGCCGTGAACGTGTTCCCGCTCGCTTCCCTGAGCCCTAGGGTGGTGCCATGCCTGCAGCGCCGAAGGTCTTCGGAATCATCCTCGCCGGCGGCGAGGGAAAGCGACTCATGCCCCTGACGGCGGACCGCGCCAAACCCGCCGTCCCCTTCGGCGGCCAGTACCGCCTGATCGACTTCGCGATATCGAACCTGATCAATTCGGGACTGCGTCAGCTCGTCGTGCTGACGCAGTACAAGTCGCACAGCCTCGACCGCCACATCTCGCAGACGTGGCGCATGTCGCCGATGCTCGGCGCGTACGTCGCCTCGGTCCCGGCCCAGCAGCGACTCGGCAAACGGTGGTTCTCGGGCTCTGCCGACGCGATCCTGCAGTCGATGAACCTGATCCGCGACGAGAAGCCCGACATCGTCGTCGTCATCGGCGCCGACCACGTGTACCGCATGGACTTCAAGCAGATGCTCGACGCCCACATCGCTTCCGACGCGCGGGCGACGGTCGCCGGCATCCGTCAACCGATCTCGCTCGCGAACCAGTTCGGCGTGATCGACACCGACCCCACCGACCCGACGAAGATCCGTGCCTTCCTCGAGAAGCCGCAGAACCCCGAGGGACTGGCCGATGCCCCCCACGAGGTGCTCGCCTCGATGGGCAACTACATCTTCGACACCGACGCCCTGGTCGAAGCCGTCGCCCACGACGGGGAGCTGCCGACCTCGGCGCACGACATGGGCGGCGATATCGTGCCCTACTTCGTCAATCGCGGTGAGGCCGCCGTCTACGACTTCAACCGCAACGACGTGCCCGGCTCCACGCCGCGCGATCAGTCGTACTGGCGCGACGTCGGCACGATCGAGTCGTTCTACGACGCGCACATGGACCTGATCTCGACCCTGCCCGTGTTCAACCTCTACAACAACGACTGGCCGATCTACTCGCAGACCTTCAACGCCCCGCCGGCGAAGTTCGTGCGCGACTCCGTCGGACGCATCGGCAACGCGATCGACTCGATCGTGTCTCTCGGTTCCGTGCTCTCGGGCACGCATCTCGAGCGCAGCGTCGTCGGCCCGTGGGCCCTCGCCGGGGGCGGCTCGACGATCACCGATTCGGTGCTCTTCGACAGCGTGCAGGTCGGCGCGGGCGCGCGGATCCACCGTGCGATCCTCGACAAGAACGTCGTCCTCGAGCCCGGCGCGACCATCGGCGTCGACCGCGAGCGCGACCTCGCCCGCGGGTTCACCGTGACCGAGACGGGCATCACCGTCGTCGGCAAGGACGTGCACGTCCACGCCTAGCGATCGGGACGGCTCCGGATGCCGCACGGCTCCGGGTGCAGAAGAGGGGCGGTGACCGAGCTGGTCACCGCCCCTCTCTTGTCGGGAGAGCGATCTTCTCACCATCGCGCCCGAGGCCGTCGCACGGGATGGGCGCCTGCGACGCGGGCCGGGTGAGACGCGCTCGCACGCAGAGGCCCTCTCTCAGACCCCCACGCGCTCGAACGCGTCGCGCGAGATGCCCTTGGCGAGAACGGCTTTCGACCACTCCTTCGCCGTGTGCAGGCTGTGGTCGCGGTAGTTGCCGCAGCTGAAAGCGTCGGTGCCGGGGACGTCGTCCCACTCCACGTCGTCGGCGATCGCGCGCAGCGAGTCGGAGATCGCGTCGACGAGGGCCGCGACCTCGGGCTCGCCCCACATGATCACGTGGAAGCCGGTGCGGCAGCCGAACGGCGAGATGTCGATCAGACCGTCGATGCGATCGCGCACGAGGCTGGCGAGAAGGTGCTCGATGGTGTGGAGCCCGGCGGTGGGGATCTCCTGCTCGTTCGGCTGCACGAGACGCAGGTCGAAGTTCGAGATGACGTCGCCGCGAGGCCCCGACTCGGTGCCGATGAGGCGTACGTACGGCGCCAGCACGGCGGTGTGATCCAGGGTGAAGCTTTCGACGTCGGCCATGAGGGGGTCCCTTCGGAGGAAGCGGGGGTACCGCACGAGCCTACGGCGGGCGCGCCGCCGGCAGACCCCGCGTGACGCCGTGCGACGCCGACGGCCGCGTCTTCCGGCGCGCGGACGCGACCCGGCGGGGCGTCCCTTCTCGAACCGCTAGCGTGGAGCGCGTGCCTGCGACTGCCCGTTTCCTCGTCGTCCTCGATGCCGATTCCACGCTGATCCGCAACGAGGTCATCGAGCTCCTTGCCGACGAGGCCGGCCGGGGTGCCGAGGTGGCCGCCGCCACCGAAGCCGCGATGCGCGGCGAGGTCGACTTCGCCACGAGCCTGCGCTCGCGGGTGCACGCACTGGCGGGCGTACCCACCGAGGCGTTCGAGCGGGCGATCGCGCGCATCGACCCCACCCCGGGCGTGCGCGAGCTGATCGCCGCCGTGCACGAGCGCGGCGGGGTCGTCGGCGTCGTGTCGGGCGGGTTCCACGAGGTTCTCGACACCGTGGCTCCCGGCCTGGGCGTCGACCTCTGGCGCGCGAACCGGCTCGTGGCCGTCGACGGAGCTCTCACGGGAGAGGTCGACGGAGACATCGTGGATGCCACGGCCAAGGCCGACACGCTCCGTCGCTGGGCCGCCGAGCTCGGTGTTCCCCTCCCCCTCACCTTCGCGATCGGAGATGGCGCGAACGATCTCGAGATGATGGCGACCGCGGGCCTGGGTCTGGCATTCAACGCCAAGCCCGCCGTGCGCGAGCGCGCGGATCTCGTGGTCGGCCCCGTCAACCTCGCGCAGGTCGTCGCCCTCCTCCCCCGCTGACGGGGCGCCCCGGGCTGACGACCGCCTCGGACTCTCCCTCCGGCGGCGGCCTGCCGCCCCACCGAGCCGACGCGACGGTCCCCTTCCCGATGTCGGAGGTCCGTTCTACCCTCGCCGCATGGACGTCATCTTGGTTCCCGGTCTGTGGCTCGACGCGTCGTCGTGGGACGACATCATCCCCGCCCTCGAGGCGGCCGACCATCGTCCGCATCCGTTGACTCTGCCTGGACCAGCCGTGGGCGACCTGGTCGTCGATGACTGGGTCGATGCGGTCGTCGCAGAGATCGACCGCATCGGTGGCCGGGTGATCCTCGTCGGGCACTCCGGTGGCGGCAACGTCGTCTGGGGTGCGGCCGACCGCCGGCCCGACGAGGTCGCGCGCGTCATCCTCGTCGACACGATCGTGCCGCATCCGGGCGCGATGATCTCCGAATTCCCCATCGGGGACGGTGTCGTGCACTTCCCCGGGTGGGACTTCTTCGACGAAGACGACGTCGCCGACCTCGACCCACAGACGCGAGAGCGCACCGCGCAGCAGGTCGTCGATGTGCCCGGCCGCGTGCCGAGCTCGCGGATCACCCTGAGCGACGAGCGGCGATTCACCGTGCCCGTGACGATCCTGTCGGGGCAGCTCGATGCAGAAGCCCTCCCGCGGGTGCTCGCCGAGTGGGGTGCGTACGCCGAGGAGGTCGACCGCCTCGACAGTCTCGAGGTCGTGCGGCTCGGCTCCGGCCACTGGCCGCAGTTCTCGCAGCCCCAGCGGTTCGCCGAGAAGCTGGTCGCCGCGGTGCGGTGAGAAACCGGGCCCGATCGATAGGGCGATGGTGTCGCGCCGGGCCTTCGGGTTCTGGGGTGAGCCGGACTCCCGGCGTCAGTGCCCCATGCCGAGGCCGCCGTCGACCGGAATCACGGCACCCGAGATGTACGCGGCGTCGTCACCGGCGAGCCACGTGACGACTCCGGCGACCTCGTCGGGAGAGGCGAAACGTCCGGCGGGGATGTTCTTCTTGTACTCGGACTGGGTGTCGGCGGGAAGCTCGGCCGTCATGTCGGTCTCGATGAAGCCCGGTGCCACGACGTTCGCCGTGATCCCGCGACCGCCGAGTTCCCGCGTGAGCGAGCGGGCGAAGCCGACGAGCGCGCTCTTGGAGGCGGCGTAGTTGATCTGACCGGCCGAACCGTACAGACCGACGACGCTCGAGATGAGGATGACACGACCCCAGCGCGCCTTGAGCATGCCCTTGGAAGCGCGCTTGACCACGCGGAAGGCGCCACCGAGGTTGGTGTTGACGACGCTGTCGAAGTCGTCCTCGCTCATGCGGAGCAACAGGGTGTCCTTCGTCACACCGGCGTTCGCTACGACCACTGCGATCGGGCCGAGCTCGGCTTCCACCTGGGTGAAGGCGGCGTCCACGGCGGCGGCGTCGGTCACGTCGGCGCGCACGGTCAGGGTTCCCTCGGGGCCCTCACCGGAGCGGGCGGTCACGGCGACCTTCCATCCCTCGGCGACGAAACGCTCGGCGATGGCTCGACCGATGCCCCGGTTTCCTCCGGTGACGACGACGACGCGGTCCTGGGACATGGTGAGACTCCTGCGCTTGCGGTGACGGAACCGCCCTAGCCTACCGAGGCGACTCCCCCGCCTCGCCCGCCGAGGTTTGACACGGGGTCTGCGCCGCTGGAACGCTGGAGGAACGCGCGACGAAAGGGGCTCCCGTGAGCGACGACCGCACCACCGACCCGCAGCATCCCGAGCACATCGGGTCCGACAACGCGAACGGCGGCGACCAGCCGTCGTCGCCGTACGCTCCGCAGAGCGACACGCCCCCGGCTCCCCCGTACGAGGCAGCGGGGACGTCGGCGTCCGCGGCACCTTCCGGCGCTCCGGCGGACACCGCTACGCCCTACGGAACCCCGACGCCGGAAGCCCCGGCATCCCACACACCCGCGCCCGAGGCCCCCGCCTACGGCGCACCCGCGCCCGAGGCCGGTGCAGCCTACGGCGCGCCCGCCTATGGCGCACCGGCGTACGGGCAGCCCACGACCTCGACCTACGGACAGCCCGCGTACGGTGCCCCGAACGCGGCGTACGGGTACGGGGGCGCCTACGCCGCCCCCGCGCGCACCAACGTTCTCGCGATCGTGTCGCTGGTGGCATCCCTCGTCGGCTTCGTGCTCATCCTCCCGGTGGTGGGATCGATCGCCGGTGTCATCATGGGGCACATCTCGCTCAAGCAGATCAAGGAGCGAGGCGAGCGCGGCCGCGGAATGGCGCTCGCGGGTGTCATCATCGGCTACGTGACGCTCCTGTTCGTCATCCTCTTCATCATCGGGATCTCGATCCTCATCGCCGGCAGCGCCGGTTCCAGCGGCTCGCGCTACGGCGCCTGACGGTCGCGATCAAGCCGCCGGGCGCTCAGGCGCCCGGCGGCTTGTCACGATGTCGAAGAGTCGGCGCGAGAGCGCACCCTGTGTCATCCCCACGGGCGTACCCTGATACCACTGTGAAGACATCGCACACCGCTCAGTCCGCGACGTCGCTCCCCAAGGCACCGAGGGAGGACGCCGATTCCCGTTTCACCAAGTACATGGTGATGATGGGGATCCGCATCGCGTGCTTCATCGCGATGGCCGTCATCACTCCCTACGGCTGGTACACCTTCGTGTTCGCGGCCGGAGCGATCTTCCTGCCCTATCTCGCCGTGATCGTCGCCAACGTCGGCGCCGACCAAGGCTCCACCGAGGCGATCAAACCCGAGCGCGCCATCGAAGCTCCCTCGGCCGTCCCCGCTCCCGCAGCCGCTGCCGAGGGCCCGCTGGTCATCCGTATCGCCGAGACCCCGCGCCTCGACCCTCCGCGCGACAACCGCTCGTGAGCGACGAGCCCGCCGAATGCTCGCGGGCCGGATGCCGAGAAGCCGCCGTCTGGGCGATCCACTGGCGCAACCCGCGCATCCACGCGGCCGACCGCCGCAAGACCTGGGTCGCCTGCGACGAGCACGTCGCCTATCTGCGCGAGTTCCTCAGCGCCCGCGACTTCCCCGTCGAGGTCGCCGCCCTCTCGAGCGATCGCGCGTGAACGCCCTGCCGTCGGACGTACCCTGGAAGGCGTGGTCTGTTCGGTCGAGATGAACGTGCGCATCGAGAGGTGCCCGCGATGAGCGCGCGTGAGATGCCCGCGGCCGGGCGCTGGGCGATCTACGTCGGTATCGCGATCCTCTTCGCGATCGCCTGCGGGTTCCTCTCGAACTGGCAGTTCTCGCGCAACGCCGAGCGCAGCGAGCAACTGCAGCTCGTCGCCGACAACTACGACGCGACCCCGGTCCCCCTCGCGGAGTTGCTCGCCCCCGGCGCCGAGATGAACCCGGGAGACGAGTGGCGTCCCGTGCGCATGCAGGGGCAGTACCTCGCCGACGAGCAGCTGCTGGTCCGCAACCGCGCGCACGGGGGCTCGGCGGCCTTCGAACAGCTCGTGCCGTTCCGACTCGACGACGGCCGCACGTTCCTCGTGGACCGCGGTTGGCTCCCCCCGGGCAACCAGCAGTCGGAACCCGACGACATCCCCGCGCCGCCCTCCGGCGACGTGACCGTCGAGGTCCGTCTGCGCCCCGAAGAGGCCGCCCCGACCTCGGGTCGCACCGCCGAGGCGGGTCAGGTACCCACCATCAATCTCGGACTCGTGGAGGAGCAGGCCGGCCCCATCGAGCAGGGCGCGTACGGCCTGCTCATGTCGGAATCCCCCGCTCCCGCGACCGCCCCCGCCCCGGTCGATCCACCGAGCAACGACCCCGGACCGTACCTCTCGTACGCGGTGCAGTGGATCCTCTTCGCCGTGATGGGCTTCGGTTTCATCACCTACGTGATCATCAACGAGCGCAAGCTCCGCCGCGAAGAGGACGAAGACGAGGACGACGAGGACGCGCTGGTCGAACCCCTCCCCTCGCCCGAGAAGCCCTCCGGTGAGCGCCGTCGCGTCGACCCGGTCGCCCTGCACCGCTCGCGCAAACGCCCGAAGGACCGCGACGCCGACGACGAGGACGCCCTGCTCGACGCACGCTGAGCGCGGGACGGACGGATTTCCAGGCACCCCACAGACGCGTTTCGTCCACCAGCGTCTCGCCGACATCGAAGACGATCGCTCTGACGTCTTCGGGAATCTCTTGACGGGTCACTCGGCGATGGTGCCACGCACCGCGGCCCTTCGCGACCCGCTACGCCAGTGTGATCAGATCCGCGTAGTCGCGACCCCAGATGTCCTCGACCCCGTCGGGCAGGATCAGCACGCGCTCGGGGTTCAGCGCCTCGACGGCGCCCTCGTCGTGCGAGACGAGCACGACGGCGCCCTCGTAGTGCGACAGCGCGCCGAGGATCTCCTCGCGCGAGGCGGGGTCGAGGTTGTTCGTGGGCTCGTCGAGCAACAGCATGTTGGCCGACGAGACGACGAGCGTGGCGAGCGACAGGCGCGTCTTCTCGCCACCCGAGAGGACCCCGGCGGGCTTCAATACGTCCTCGCCGACGAAAAGGAACGATCCCAGCACCTTGCGGGCCTCGGTCGCGGTGATGTGCGGGGCCGACGACATCATGTTCTCGAGCACCGAGCGGTTCACGTCGAGATTCTCGTGCTCCTGGGCGTAGTAGCCGATCTTCAGGCCGTGCCCGGGCTCGAGCTGACCGGTGTCGGGCTGGTCGACTCCGGCGAGAATACGCAGCAGCGTGGTCTTTCCCGCACCGTTCAGCCCCAGGACGACCACGCGCGAGCCGCGATCGATAGCGAGGTCGACGTCGGTGAAGATCTCGAGCGAACCGTACGACTTCGACAGGCCCGAGGCCATGAGCGGCGTCTTGCCGCAGGGCGCGGGCTTGGGGAACCGCAGCTTCGCGACGCGCTCTTCGGCACGCACCTCGTCGAGGCCCGAGAGCATCTTCTCGGCGCGCGCGACCATCTGGTGCGCGGCTGCGGCCTTCGAGGCCTTGGCGCCGAAGCGTGCGGCCTGCAGCTGCAGCGCCGTGGCCTTCTTCTCGACGTTGACGCGCTCCTTCTTGCGACGCTCCTCGTCGGCCACCCGCTGGCGCAGGTAGTTCTTCCAGTTCATGTTGTAGACGTCGATGACCTGGCGATTGGCATCCAGGTAGAAGACACGGTTGACGGTCTCGCCGACGAGCTCGACGTCGTGCGAGATCACGATGAGCCCGCCCTTGTAGCCCTTGAGGAATTCGCGCAGCCACACGACGCTGTCGGCGTCGAGGTGGTTGGTCGGCTCGTCGAGGATCATCGTCTGCGCGTCGGAGAAGAGGATGCGCGCGAGCTCGATGCGGCGACGCTGACCACCCGAGAGGGTCTTCAGCGGCTGATCGAGGATGCGGTCGGGAAGCGAGAGGTTGTGGGCGATGGATGCCGCCTCGGCCTCGGCCGCGTATCCGCCGGCCGCCTCGAAGCGCTCGGTGAAGTTCGCGTACTTCTTCATGGCCTTCGCGGCGACGGCGGGGTCGTCGTCACCCATCGCCATCGACGCCTCGTGCATGCCCAGGGCGAGCGAGCCCAGGCCGCGGGCGTCGAGGATGCGGGTGCGCGCCAGCATCTCGGGGTCGCCCGAGCGCGGGTCCTGCGGCAGGTAACCGAGTTCACCCGAGCGGTCGACGCCGCCGTTGGCGGGCAGCAGGTCTCCGGCGAGCACCTTGGTCAGCGTCGTCTTGCCGGCGCCATTACGCCCGACGAGGCCGATCTTGTCGCCGTCGGAGACGCGGAACGCCACGTCGGACATGAGCACGCGGGCACCCACGCGGATCTCGAGGTCGTGCACGGCGAGCACAGCGAACGTCCGTTCTTCGGGGATGGGGAGTGGCCGACATGGCCAGCCACCCAGTATAAGACGCACCCCTGCATGCCCGCCGACAGCCCGCTATCTCGTCGTGGACGGGTTACCGACGTGGCGCAGCGGACACGTCGGAACGGCGGCCGAGGTTACCTCGATACCGAGACGAATCCCCCGGTCCATCACCCTCTGAGTTTGCGTTCTCACCCGATCCCTGAACTAACCTAAGCCTATCCTTACTTAATACGCAGGAGGCTCTTCGTGTCCCGATTCCGCGCTCTGGCGGCCCTCGCCGTCGGTACCGCCCTCGTCCTCACCGGCTGCGCCGGTACCTCAGCCGCGCCGGGCGCACAGGAAGGTATGTCGACGTCGGCATCGGGTTCCTTCCCCGTCACGATCGACCACGCCTTCGGCGAGACCACGATCGAGGCGGAGCCGCAGCGCGTCGTCACCGTCAGCTGGGGCAACCAGGAGGCGGCGCTCGCCCTCGGCGTCGTCCCGGTCGCCATGCCCAAGGTCACCTGGGGCGACGAAGACGGCGACGGCCTGCTGCCTTGGGTCAAGGACAAGCTCGACGAGCTCGGCGCGCAGACACCCACGCTCATGGATGAGACCGACGGTTTCGACTACGAGGCGATCGCCGACGCCAAGCCCGACGTGATCCTCGGCGCCTACTCCGGCATGACGCAGGAGCAGTACGACACGCTGAGCAAGATCGCCCCCGTCGTGGCGTTCCCCGAGATCGCGTGGGGCACCTCTTGGCAGCAGATGACGCTGGCGGATGCCAAAGCCCTCGGCCGCGAAGAGCAGGCGGAGCAGCTGATCGGCGACCTCGAGAAGCACGTGACCGACGAGTCGGCGAAGTACCCCGCCCTCGCCGGCAAGAAGACGCTGTTCACCTCGCTCGACCCGACCGACCTGAGCACCGTCGGCTTCTACTCGCTCAAGGACCCCCGCGCGCTGTACCTCTCCGAGCTCGGTATGACCCCCTCGTCGGCCGTCGAGACCGCGAGCAAGGACAGCGAGACGTTCTGGTTCACGCAGAGCACCGAGAACATCGAGTCCTTCGCCGACGTCGACGTCATCGTCGGTTACGGAACCCCGGCGCTCCTGACCCAGTTGCAGGCCGACCCGCTGTGGTCGCGCATCCCCGCCATCAAGAGCGGTGCCGTCGCGCTGCTCACCGACAACACCTCGATCGCCGCGGCGGGCAACCCCAGCCCGCTGTCGATCGGCACCTCGTACGGCGACGACTTCATCGGCCTCGTGGGCGCGGCGGCCGACAAGGCCGGCAAGTGATCGCGTTCTCCCCCGCACCGGCGCGATGACTCGTCTCGCCCCGGCATCGACCGCCCCCGTCGACGCAGATCCGCGTCGACGGGGGCGGCGACGCGTGCTCTGGGTCGTCCTGTTCGCCGCGGCCCTGGCCGTCGTCGCCGTGCTCTCCGTGACGTTCGGAGCCCGTGACGTCGCACCCGCCGACATCTGGGCCGGCCTCACCGGCTCGACCGACACCGCGTCGGCCGCCGCGGTCGGCAAGCGCGTCCCGCGCACCATCCTCGCCATGCTCGTCGGTGCCGCCCTCGCCGTGGCCGGGGCCGTACTCCAGGGCGCCACGCGCAACCCTCTCGCCGACCCGCAGATCCTCGGGATCAACGGCGGTGCGTCGCTCGCGATCGTCTCGGGCATCGCGTTCTTCGGCCTCAGCTCGGCATCCGGCTACATCTGGACCGGCATGATCGGCGCGGCCGCGGCCGCCGTCTTCGTCTACGCGATCGGGTCGCTCGGTCGAGGCGGACCCACGCCCCTGCGCCTGGCTCTCGCCGGAGCCGTCACCGCCGTCGCGTTCAGCTCGCTGATCAGCGCGATTCTGCTCCCCCGCATCAACGTCATGAACGTCTTCCGCTTCTGGCAGATCGGCGGCGTGGGAGGCGCCACCCCCGACACGATCCTGCAGGTACTGCCCTTCCTTCTGGTGGGCCTCCTCGTCTGCCTCGCGAGCGCGTCGGCCCTGAACACCCTCGCTCTCGGCGACGAGCTCGCCGCGGGTCTCGGCGCTCGCGTCCGCACGGCGCGCCTCGTCGCCTCGGCAGGGGCGGTCATCCTGTGCGGCGCCGCGACGGCCGTGGCCGGTCCGATCGGCTTCGTCGGTCTCGTCGTCCCGCACATCTGCCGCCTGCTCGTGGGGGTCGACCATCGCTGGCTGCTCCCCGTCTCGGCCGCAGGCGGGGGCATCCTGCTCACCGTGTCCGACATCGTGGGGCGCGTCATCGCCCGCCCCGAAGAGATCGAGGTCGGCATCGTGACCGCGCTGATCGGCGCCCCCTTCTTCATCGCCCTCGTTCGTCGCCAGAAGATGAGGGCCCTGTGAGCACGCACACCTCCCCACGGGTGGCCACCGCGAGCGTCGTGCCCGATGCCCTGGCATCCGTCGTCGCCGGCCGCCGCCGTCGCCGTCACCGTTGGACGCTCGTCACGGTCGTCCTCGCGATCGCGGTCGTCGTCGCCTTCGCCCTGTCGCTCATGATCGGCCAGACCTTCTACACCCCCGCCGAGGTATGGGGCGTGCTGAGCGGACAACGGGTGGCCGGCGCCTCGTTCACGGTCGGCGAACTGCGCCTTCCCCGCGCGCTGACCGGCCTTCTCACGGGACTCTGCTTCGGCATGGGCGGTGTCGTCTTCCAGTCGATGCTGCGTAACGCCCTCGCCAGCCCCGACGTGATCGGCATCAATACCGGCGCCAGCGCCGCGGCTGTCTTCGGCATCGTCGTGCTGGGGTGGGGCGAGACCGCCGTCTCGGTCGTCGCGATGGCCGCGGCCCTCGCCGTCGCCCTGTCGATCTACCTCCTCGCCTACCGCAAGGGCGGGTCCGGTGCGCGGCTGATCCTCATCGGCATCGGCGTCGCCGCGATGTGCCAGGCGGTCGTGTCCTACGTCATCTCTCGCGCCGCCGAGTGGGACCTTCCCGCCGCGATGCGCTGGATCACCGGAAACCTCAACGACGCCACGTGGGACCGCGCCCTCCCGGTCGCCGGAGCCGTCGTCATCCTCGGACCGATCCTGCTCGCTCTGTCGGGCCGCCTCGAGATCCTGCGGATGGGCGACGACACCGCCGCCGCCGTCGGGCTCCCCGTCGAGCGCACGCGCCTGCTGCTCATCGTGGCGGCCGTGGGCCTGCTGGCCTTCGGCACCGCCGCGGCCGGTCCCATCGCCTTCGTGTCCTTCTTGGCGGGCCCCATCGCCGTACGCCTGCTCGGCCCCGTCGGCTCTCCCGTGCTCCCCGCCGGTCTCCTCGGCGCCCTGCTGGTGCTCGTGGCCGACTTCTGCGCCCAGTACGCGTTCGGAACGCGTCTGCCCGTGGGCGTCATCACCGGCGTGCTGGGCGCGCCGTATCTCATCTACCTGCTCGTTCGCAGCAGCCGAACCGGAGGAACCACGCTATGACCGTCGAGCGCTCCCTGGTAGCCGAGGGCGTCACCCTCGGCTACGGAGACCGGACCATCGTCCACTCTCTCGACCTGGAGATCCCGCCGGGCAAGGTCACGACCATCGTCGGCGCGAACGCGTGCGGCAAGTCGACGCTGCTCAAGGCCATGGCGCGCCTGCTCGCGCCCTCCGCGGGGCAGGTGCTGCTCGACGGCAAGTCCATCCACCGCCAGCCCACCAAGCAGGTCGCGCGAGTGTTGGGGCTCCTCCCCCAGTCGCCGATCGCCCCCGACGGCATCGCCGTGTCCGATCTCGTCAGCCGCGGCCGCCACCCCCACCAGGGCGCGCTGTCGCGCTGGACGAGCGCCGACGACGCCGCGGTGGCACGCGCCCTCGACGCCACCGACGTCGCGCACCTCGCCGACCGCCCCGTCGACGAACTCAGCGGCGGCCAGCGCCAGCGCGTGTGGATCGCGATGGCCCTCGCTCAAGAGACCGACGTCCTGCTCCTCGACGAGCCGACGACGTTCCTCGACATCAGCCACCAGATCGACGTCCTCGACCTGCTCGCCGACCTCAACCGCGACCGCGGAACCACGGTGGCCATGGTGCTCCACGACCTCAACCTCGCCGCCCGTTACGCCGACCACCTCGTGGCCATGGCGCAGGGCGAGGTCATCGCCGCCGGAGACCCCGCCGAGGTCCTCACCGAAGAGACCGTGCGCCGCGTCTTCGGCCTCGACAGCCGCGTCGTACCCGACCCGCTGACCGGGCGGCCCATGGTCATCCCGATCGGTCGGCACCACACGGTGGCCGAGCCGGAGCAGGCGCAGACGGCCTGACGCTCCGAGAACGAGACAAGCCCCGGCCTCGGCCGGGGCTTGTCTCGTGGGGCGTGGAACGTGCCGCTTACGCCGTGCGCTCGACCTGACCCGCGCGCCAGTACCCCATGAACGCCACACGCCCGCGGTCGACGCCGCAGCCGGAGACGAGCATGCGGCGCAGCAGCTTCACCGTCGACGATTCGCCCGCGATCCAGGCGTAGAACTCCCCCTCGGCGTCGGCCGGGCTGTCCCACAGCAGCTCGACGTCGAGGTCGATGTCTTCGAGCACCTGCGGGCGGGGCGCGGCCGCCCGCGCCAGAACGTCACCGGATGCCGCGGTCCAGGCCTCCATGGCCTCGATCAACGCCTCGCCATGGGGCCGTTCGCCACGCGGAAGCCAGGTGACGCGCGCATCGCCGCTTCGCACCGGAAGGGCGTCGTCGACATCGGGCACCTCGATGAACGCGTCGACCTCGAGACCCGGCTCGAGACCCTCAAGCACAGCGCAGATCGCCGGAGCGGCGGTCTCGTCGCCGGCCAGCACGATGCGACGAGCCGTACCGGGATGGAAGTCGATCCCCTGCGCCGACTCGGGGCTGCGCGCGTCGGGCCCGACGACCACGAGCTGGTCGCCGACGGTCGCGGCCTCGGCCCACGAACCCGCGGGGCCGGCGTCGTGGTGCACGACGAAGTCGATGTCGAGCTCGAGCGCCTCGGGATCGATCCGGCGCACGGTGTAGGTACGGAACGGCATCCGCTGCTCGTCGGGAAGGTCGCGCCAGCGGATGTACCACTCGCCGTTGGCGATGGCGTCCGGGTCCTCCTGCCCGATGTCGCAGACGGTGCCGTCGCGACCGGGCAGGACCAGCTTGACGCGCTGGTCGCGACGGTCGGTGCCGAAGACGTCGAAGTCGGGCGATGTGAACGTCACGCGCACGAAGTGCGGCGAGAGTCGCCGCGCTTCCTTCACCACGGCGACGTACGGGCGGTAGGCGGGACGCGTGGCAGTGATCACGAGATAAGGATACCCTTACCTTGTCCCGAATGCCACGCCGCTGCCTCGACGACGAGGTACCCCGCCGGGCTATCCGCGATCGACGAGTCCCCCGATGCGCTCTATCGCCTCGCGCAGCACCTCGGGCGCGCACCCGACGTTGATGCGCACGTGCCCCACGCCCTCGACACCGAAGAGCGGCCCGTGATGCAGGGCCACCTGGGCCTCGCGACGGATGAACGGAGCGGGGTTGTCGCCCCAGCCGTACGCCGAGACGTCGACCCACGCGAGGAACCCCGCCTCGGGAACGCGATAGCGCGCAAGCGGCAGATGCTCGGCGAGCAGGTCGGCGAGCAGCCGGCGATTGGAATCCAGGGCCACGAGCAGCGACGCGAGCCACTCGTCGCTGTCGACGGAGAACGCCGCGCGATTTGCGATGACGCCGAACAGCCCCGCTCGCCACTCCACCTCCCACGGGAGCCCGCGGACGACGGCGGCCGTGTCCTCCGCCCCCGTCACGATGACCGCGCACTTGAGGCCGGCGAGGTTGTACGTCTTGCTCGCGCTCGTCACGGTGTAGCCGACCGCGGCGGCATCGTCGCCGGCATCCAGGAAGGGGGTGAACACCGCCGGGGCGTGAGTGAGCGGCGCGTGGATCTCGTCGCTGACCACGCTGGCGCCGTAACGCCGGGCCAGACGCGCGAGGGCCGCGAGCGACTCACGCGAGTGCACGGTTCCGGTCGGGTTGTGCGGGTTGCACAGCAGCACGGCACGCGCGCCCCCGGCCAGCGCCCGCTCGATGCCATCGAGATCCAGACTCCACCGTTCGCCGTCGTCCACCAGCGGGACGCGCTCGACCACGGCCCCCGCCTCCTCGACGGTGTCGTAGAACGGCGGATACACCGGCGGCGTCACGACCACCCGGTCGCCGGGCGAGGTCACCGCGCGCAGCACCTCGACGACGCCCATCATCACGTCGCCCGTCCAGCGGATGCGCGCCGCATCCGGCCGCCACCCCCACTGCCGCTCGGCGAAGTCGGCGAAGTCGAGATCGATGCCCGGTCGCGGCGGGGTGTACCCCGTGTCACCGATCTCGACGGCCCGGTGCAGAGCGTTCGTGATGGCCGGCGCGAGCGGAAAATCGGTCTCGGCCACGAACATCGGGATCACGTCATCGTCGTAGGAACGCCATTTCGTGCTGCTGCGCTGGCGCAGAAGTTCGAGCGGCAGGGCCTGCAACGGGAGAACGCTCATGCGAAAAGCCTAACGAGAGCCCCGGATGCCGAGCATCCGGCGCGTCAGAGGAGGACACACGGCGCGCAAGGAACCACGAACGCCCACCCCCGGAGGGATGGGCGTCCATGAGAGGGTCTCAGATCGCGAAACCGAGGGCGCGCATCATGTCGCGGCCGTCGTCGGTGATCCGTTCGGGGCCCCACGGCGGCATCCACACCCAGTTGATGCGGAAGCGTTCCACGACGTTGTCGAGGGCCTGGGCCGTCTGCTCTTCGAGCACGTCGGTCAGCGGGCAGCCGGCCGAGGTAAGGGTCATGTGGATGACGAGCGCGTCGTTCTCGTCATCCCACGCGAGATCGTAGATGAGGCCGAGGTCGACGACGTTGATCCCCAGTTCGGGGTCCATGACGTCTTTGAGAGCCTCGGTGACCTCGTCGTACTTCTCGGGAGCGAGGGTTGCGGTCATGTAACGATCCTACGCGTCGATCGGCGTACCGGCCTCGAGGAAGCGGTCGTAACCCTCTTCTTCGAGTCGGTCGGCGAGCTCGGGCCCGCCCTCTTCGACGATGCGGCCCTTGACGACCACGTGCACGAAGTCGGGGCGGATGTAGCGCAGGATTCGCGTGTAGTGGGTGATGAGCAGCACACCGAGATCGGTCTGCTCCTTCGCGCGGTTCACACCCTCGGACACGATCTTCAGCGCGTCGACGTCGAGACCCGAGTCGGTCTCGTCGAGCACGGCGATCTTCGGCTTGAGAAGCTCGAGCTGGAGGATCTCGTGACGCTTCTTCTCGCCGCCCGAGAAGCCCTCGTTCACATTGCGGGAGGCGAACTTCGGGTCCATGCGGAGGTTCTCCATGGCGCCCTTGACGTCCTTGGTCCACGAGCGGATCGCCGGGGCCTCGCCGTCGATGGCCGTCTTGGCGGTGCGCAGGAAGTTCGTGACGGTGACGCCGGGGATCTCGACCGGGTACTGCATCGCCAGGAAGAGGCCCGCGCGAGCGCGCTCGTCGACGCTCATCTCGAGGACGTCCTCGCCGTCGAGCGTGATGGAGCCGCTCGTGACGGTGTACTTGGGGTGACCGGCGATCGTGTACGCCAGGGTCGACTTGCCCGAGCCGTTGGGGCCCATGATCGCGTGGGTCTCACCGGTGCGCATGGTGAGCGTCACGCCGTTGAGGATCGGGGTCGTACCGTTCTCCGTCTCGACCGTCACGTGGAGGTCGCGGATCTCGAGGACAGACATGGTGTTCCTTACTCGTAAATTCTGGGGGTCGTGGGCGCGGCTCAGGCCGTCGCCTTGGTGACGGACGGATCGATGAGCACGTCGTCTCCGTCGATCACGACCTCGTACACGGGAACCGGCTCGTAAGCCGGGAGGTTCAGCGGGCGACCGGTCTTCAGCGAGAACGCCGAGCCGTGGGCCCAGCACTCCAGGGTCTCTCCCTCGACGAAGCCGTCGGAGAGCGAGATGTCGCCGTGCGTGCACACGTCGCCGATCGCGTGGACATCGCCGTTGCCGTCGAGGACGACGGCGATCGCGACACCGTCGATCTCGACGCGGTGCGCCTCGTCTTGCGTGAGGTCGCTGAGGGCGCAGGCGCGGGAGGCGCTCACGCCGGGGCTCCCGCGGCCAGCTCGTGCTCGATGGCCTCGATGAGCTCGATCTCGAGCTCGGGGATGCCGATGCGCTGCACGATCTCGCTGAGGAAGCCGAGCACGACGAGGCGGCGAGCCTCGTCTTCCGCGATGCCGCGAGCCTGCAGGTAGAACAGCTGCTCGTCGTCGAAACGCCCCGTGGCGCTGGCGTGGCCGGCGCCCTGGATGTCGCCCGTCTCGATCTCGAGGTTCGGGATCGAGTCGGCGCGAGCACCGTCGGTGAGAACGAGGTTGCGGTTGGCCTCGTAGGAGTCGGTGCCCGTGGCATCCGGTCCGATGAGGACATCGCCGATCCACACGCTGCGCGCGCTCTCGCCCTGCAGGGCGCCCTTGTACAGCACGTCGCCGACCGTGTGCGGTCCCTTGTGATGCAGGTAGACCTGCGACTCGAGGTGCTGACCGGCGTCGGCGAACGACAGGCCGTACAGGCGTCCCTCGGCGCCGGGTCCCGACAGCTCCACCGAGGGGTTCACGCGCACGACGCCGCCGCCGAAGCTCACCACGACGTGCGTGAGCTTGGCGTCGCGGTCGACACGAGCCTGGTGGGATGCCGCGTGCACGGCGTCGTCGTTCCAGCGCTGCACCGAGACGACGGTGAGATCGGCGCCGTCGCGCACGATGATCTCGACGTTCTGCGCGTGGTTCGCGGTGCCCTCGTGACGCAGCACCACGGTGCCGCGCGAGTTCGGCTGCGCCTCGATCACGACGTGGGCGTGCGCGAGGCCGCCCGTGCCGGTCAGGCGAACGACGACGGGCTCGTCGAGCTCGACGTTCGCGGGGATACGCAGCAGCGGCGCCTCGGCCTCGTGCTGCCAGGCGAGGGCGGCGGTGAGGTCTTCCGGACGGAAGTGCTCGCCACGCGGAGCCTCACCGGCGGCCAGCCGCAGCTGCTCGACGGCGGCGGGGGCGCTCACCTCGACCGAGACGACGCCCGAGGGGCCCGCCTCGTCGACGAACAGCGGCGCGAGCCGGGCGATGGGCGTCAGCTTCCAGTTGACCTCGCGGCCCGTGGGCACGCCGAAGTCAGCCGGATCGAACGAGGTCGGTCGCTCGGAGCGCGTCTGCACCGGAACGACGGATGCCACGAGTGCGGCGGGGTCGATATGCCCCTCCGCGGCGGCTGCGGGGGTCTGAGTCGCAGTCGTCATTTAGCCTACGGATCCTTCCATGCCCATCTCGATGAGCTTGTTGAGCTCGAGCGCGTATTCCATCGGCAGCTCGCGAGCGATCGGCTCGATGAAGCCGCGCACGATCATGGCCATGGCCTCGTCTTCGGGCATACCGCGCGACTGCAGGTAGAACAGCTGCTCTTCGCTGACCTTGGAGACCGTGGCCTCGTGGCCGAGCTGCACGTCGTCGACGCGGATGTCGATCGCGGGATAGGTGTCGCTGCGCGAGATCGTGTCGACCAGCAGGGCGTCGCAACGCACCGTGTTCGCGGAGTGGTGCGCATTGGCATCCACTCGGACCTCACCGCGGTAGCCCGCCCGACCGCCACCGCGGGCGATCGACTTCGAGACGATCGACGACTGCGTGTAGGGCGCCATGTGGATCATCTTCGCGCCGGCGTCCTGGTGCTGGCCGGGACCGGCGAAGGCGACCGAGAGGGTCTCGCCCTTGGCGTGCTCACCCATGAGGTAGATGGAGGGGTACTTCATCGTGACCTTGGAGCCGATGTTGCCGTCGACCCACTCCATGGTCGCGCCCTCGTGCGCGATGGCGCGCTTGGTGACGAGGTTGTAGACGTTGTTCGACCAGTTCTGGATCGTCGTGTAGCGAACGCGGGCGTTCTTCTTCACGATGATCTCGACCACGGCCGAGTGCAGCGAGTCGCTCTTGTAGATGGGAGCGGTGCAGCCCTCGATGTAGTGGACGTAGCTGTCCTCGTCGGCGATGATCAGCGTCCGCTCGAACTGACCCATGTTCTCGGTGTTGATGCGGAAGTACGCCTGGAGGGGGATCTCGACGTGCACGCCCTTAGGGACGTAGACGAAGGAGCCGCCCGACCAGACCGCCGTGTTCAGAGCGGCGAACTTGTTGTCTCCGGCGGGGATGACGGTGCCGAAGTACTCTTCGAAGAATTCGGGGTGCTCGCGCAGAGCGGTGTCGGTGTCCATGAAGATGACACCCTGCTGCTCGAGGTCCTCGCGGATCTGGTGGTAGACCACCTCGGACTCGTACTGCGCGGCGACGCCGGCGACGAGGCGCTGACGCTCGGCCTCGGGGATGCCGAGCTTCTCGTAGGTGTTGCGGATCTCTTCCGGAAGGTCTTCCCAGGTCTGCGCCTGCTTCTCGGTCGAGCGCACGAAGTACTTGATGTTGTCGAAGTCGATCTCCGACAGGTCTGCACCCCAGGTGGGCATGGGCTTGCGGCCGAAGAGCTGGTAGCCCTTCAGGCGCGTCTTCAGCATCCACTCGGGCTCGGACTTGAGGGCGGAGATCCCGCGCACCACGTCCTCGTTGATCCCGCGCTGCGCGATCGCGCCGGCGGCATCGGTGTCGTGCCAGCCGAACTCGTATTGCCCCAGGCTTTCGAGCTCGGGTCGGTCGATGAGTACATCGGACATGGTGATCACTCTCCTTCTCGGGCCACAACGGTGTCATCCGCCCCGGCATTCCGGACTCCGGTCGAAGTCTCAGGAAGGTCGCTGGTGGGCCCGCTCGAAGGCGCTGGCTGCGCGCCTAGACTGTCGTGGGTGCGGAACGCGTGAGC
Source organism: Microbacterium sp. SL75 (assembly GCF_026625865.1). Taxonomy (NCBI): domain Bacteria; kingdom Bacillati; phylum Actinomycetota; class Actinomycetes; order Micrococcales; family Microbacteriaceae; genus Microbacterium; species Microbacterium sp. SL75. Next base: position 3,389,890 of record NZ_CP113067.1, read on the forward strand.
GCTGCACCCGGACCCTTTGATTCTACAGGCAACACCCGCTCTCGGCATGGCAGGCCCACTCTCCCGACGGCCAGGAGCACTTCGACGCCAGGAAGCCGTACGCATGCCCTCCGCCTCGTCCCCCACCGCCTCCACCCGCGACTCCGGCGCTCTGCGCCGCCTCATCGGATGGCTCCCCACCGACGTCGACCGTCGCGTGCGCGTTTTCGCCTGGTTGTCGTTCGTCGCCGAGGTGCTCATCATCGGCACCGGGGGCGCCGTGCGCCTCACCGGCTCGGGCCTCGGCTGCCCGACCTGGCCCAAGTGCACGCCCGACTCGCTCGTGAACACGCAGGAGATGGGTATCCACGGTGTCATCGAGTTCGGCAACCGGACGCTGACCGGGCTGGTCGGAATCCTCGCCATCGCCGTGGTGGTGCTCGTCTGGCGTATGCGGCACGAGCGCCGCGTGCTGTTCGTGCTCGCGCTCGTCGTGCTCGTCGGGATCGTCGCCCAGGCCGTCGTCGGCGGCATCACGGTGCTCACCGGCCTCAACCCCTTTATCGTCGGCTTCCACTACGTCGCCTCGGTGTCCCTGGTGGCGGTGTGCGCCGCCTTCCTCGTGCGGATGAACCAGCCCGCCGGCCCTCGCCTGCTCGCGGTCCCCCGCTGGTTCGCCGGCCTGGTCCACGCGACGACGGGCGTCCTCGCGCTCACGATCGTCTTCGGCGTGCTCACCACCGGCGCGGGCCCCCACTCGGGTGACGCCTCCGCCGGACGCAACGGGTTCGACGCAGAAGTGCTCGAGCACGTGCACTCGTGGCCCGGGTACGCGCTGTTCGCGCTGACGCTCGTCGTGGTCGTCGCGGCGTGGCGTCTGCGCCTGCCGGTGCGCCGCTGGGCGACCGCCCTGCTCGCCGTCGAACTCGTTCAGATCGCCGTCGGTCTCTACCAGGCACGCAACGGTCTGCCCGAGTTCGCGGTCGGTACCCATATGGTGCTCGCGGCCCTGACCGCCGCCACCATGACCGTCGTGGTGCTGCGCCTGAAGCAGCCCGCGACCGCGGGCCGCCACGATGCCGCACGCGAGACGGCGGCCGCCCGCGGCTGACGCGGGGCCGGGGTCTGCGCCGAGACGCGCTCTCGCCGACGGTCCGCTTCGCCGCCGGCCGGCATCCGCTCGGCACCGCGATGTCCACCTCCGCATGCCCTCAGGGCGCGGATCGGACCCCCTTATACGCTCATAGGCGTTTCATCGGCGACCCCTACACAGCACACCGGCGCATGGGTCATGGTCGAACATGGCACTTTCGTGTCCACCGTCCCGTCGTCCCCCGCTTCGGGACCCGCCGCCCGACACCCCCCTGTCGGAACGACAAGGAGTACTCCCCATGAAGACCCGTCCCCGCCTGGTGACCAGCATCCCGTTCTGGGTGCTCGTCGTCGCATCCCTGGCCGCCATCGCCGGCGGACTCGCGATCGTCCTGAACGGGATCGACGCGATGGAGCAGGTGCTCAACGATCCGAACGCCACCGTCGTGCAGGTCTACGTCGGCCAGTCGTGGGTCGTCGTCGGCGCCGCCGTCCTCGGCGCGGGTGCGATCGGCATCGTCGCGGTCCTCGCCCTCGCCGCCGCCACCGCGCTCACCCACCGTCCCGACGTCGCTATCGAGACCATCGACTGGAGCAGCGACGACGAGACCGTCGCCGAGGACTCCGCTCCCGTCTCCCCGTTCGCGCCCGCCACGACCGCCACGCCCCTCGCGGTGGAGGATGCCGACGTCGAGACGCCGTCGACCGCGACCGCTCCCCCGCAGGCCGCAGCTGCTGCTCGCCACGACGAGCCCCGGCTCGACGCCGGAGACGACGCCACGCGCCGCTGATCCCGCGCCTCGAAGCGCCCGCTCCCGATGGGGGCGGGCGCTTTTCGCGTCTCCGGAGGACGGGTCGAATGCGTACCGTGGAGGGATGTTCACACTGCGCACGACCCGGGAGGTCGACTGGCCAGAGGTGCGGTCGTTCCGCATCGAGAACGCCACGGACAACCCCGTGTCGTGGACCGCGACCGTCGAAGAGACGCTGCTCATCCCGGACGAAGGCTGGAAGATGCGCGCACGTCGCGGCGAACAACCAAACACGACGAGCCTGGCCGCCATCGCCGACGAGACGGGTCGATGGCTCGGGATGATGTGCGCGCAGCTCGGCGATGCGCACGGTCCGGAACCCGTCCTCACGGGCGTGTATGTGACCCCGGACGCGCGCGGGCGTGAGAACGGCGTCACCGACGCCCTGCTCGCCGCGGTCCTGAGCTGGGCGGCCACACGCGGAACGACCCTCCGGCTCTGGGTGGCCGAGCGCGCCGCCCCGGCCCGGAAGTACTACACCCGAAACGGGTTCGTCGCGACCGGGCGCACCCAGGAGCTCCGGGTCCTCGGGCGCCGTTCGCTCCCCGAGGACGGCGGCCTCGTGGAGATGAGCCGCTCCCTCATCGCCGACGCACCCCGCACGCACGCCGACCGCTGATCGCCACCGCGCCGGCTCGCTCGGACACCCCGGGAACCGGCATCCGGAACGAGAAAGCGCCCGCCCCGAGAACGGGACGGGCGCTTTCTGAATCCGCTCAGAACGGAAGCAGCGGGTCGACCGCGATCGCGACGAACAACAGGGTGAGGTAGGTGATGGAGGCGTGGAACACGCGCATCGGCCGGGGCTCTCCGCCGCGCACGGCACGGGAGTACAGCCGGTGCGACTCGTAGATGAACCACCCGCCGAAGACAAGCGCCGAGACCGTGTAGACCAGGCCCATCGGCGCGACGGGGATGAGCAGCAGCGAGCACGCGACGGTGGCCCACGCGTAGAGGATGACCTGCAGGCCGACCTGCGAACCACTGCGCGTCGCGCCGAGCATGGGTACGTCGACCTCGTCGTACTGGGCGGCGTACTTCATCGACAGCGGCCAGTAGTGCGGGGGCGTCCACAGGAACACCAGGGCGAAGAGGATGAACGGCGTCCACGAGAGCGAGCCCGTCACCGCCGACCAGCCGATGAGCACCGGGAAGCACCCCGCGATGCCGCCCCAGACGATGTTCTGCTCGGTGCGGCGCTTGAGGATCATCGTGTAGATCACGACGTAGAAGAAGATCGCTGCGGCCGACAGACCCGCCGCGAGGACGTTGGTGAAGGCCCACAGCCAGATCGTCGAGACCGCCGCGAGCGTCCACGCGAAGACCAGCGCACCGCGCGGCGAGACCTCTCCCGTCACGAGCGGGCGGTTGACCGTGCGCTGCATGTGGGCGTCGATGTCGCGATCGAGGTACATGTTGAACGCCGCCGCCGACCCCGCGCTGAGCGAACCGCCGATGACGGTGGCGAGGATCAGCCACAGGTTGGGAAGGCCACCCTGCGCCAGGATCATCACCGGCACGGTGGTCACCAACAGAAGCTCGAGGACGCGGGGCTTGGTCAGAGCGACGTAGGCCCGGAGGGTGCGTCCGACGGAGCGGCGATCGGTCGTCGCAATGACGTGCGACGTCGTCGAGATGTCCATCGTCCCCCGGGATAGCGCGAATAGAACCCTCACGATTCTATGCCATCCCCACCACACGCCCGGCCGCCTGTCGACCCCCGTCACGCACCGCGACCTGCACCGGCGTTCTCGCTATGCTGACGGAGAACGCGCGCCCCGCGCCGACACCCCACCCCTCTCCCACTCCTACGGTGGTGAGTGCGGCGTCGGAAGTGAACCCGGGCGCTCAGTATCGAGAAAGGCGACCCAGTTGTCGGACTTCGAATGGGATGACATCGATCGGCGCGCGGTGGACACCGCTCGCGTTCTCGCGGCGGATGCCGTGGAGAAGGTGGGCAACGGCCACCCCGGAACCGCGATGTCGCTCGCTCCCGCGGCCTACCTGCTCTACCAGCGCGTCATGCGCCACGATCCCGCCGACACCCACTGGCCGGGTCGCGATCGCTTCATCCTGTCGGTCGGGCACTCCTCGCTGACGCAGTACGTGCAGCTGTACCTCGGCGGCTTCGGTCTCGAGAAGAAGGACCTCGAGGCGCTGCGCACCTGGGGCTCGCTGACCCCCGGCCACCCCGAGTACGGTCACACCGACGGCGTCGAGATCACCACGGGTCCCCTCGGCCAGGGACTCGCCTCCTCGGTCGGCTTCGCCTACGCGGCGCGCTACGAGCGCGGTCTGTTCGACCCCGAGTCCCCCGCCGGCGAGAGCCCCTTCGACCACTACGTCTACGTCATCGCCGGTGATGGCGACCTCCAGGAGGGCGTGACCAGCGAGGCCTCCTCGCTCGCCGGCCATCAGGAGCTCGGCAACCTCATCGCCATCTACGACTCGAACCAGATCTCGATCGAGGACGACACCAACGTCGCCTTCACCGAGGACGTCCAGAAGCGCTACGAGGCCTACGGCTGGCACGTGCAGACGGTCGACTGGAAGAAGACCGGCGAGTACGTCGAGGACGTCGCCGAACTCCACGCGGCGATCGAGCGCGCCCAGGGCGAGACGAGCAAGCCCTCGCTCATCATCCTCAAGACGATCATCGGTTGGCCCTCGCCCGGCAAGCAGAACTCCGGCAAGATCCACGGCTCCGCCCTCGGCGCCGATGAGCTCAAGGCGACGAAGGAGGTGCTCGGTTTCGATCCCGAGCAGCACTTCGCCGTCGACGACGACGTCATCGCCCACACGCGCAAGCTGGTCGAGCGGGGCGAGGCCGAGAAGGCCGCCTGGCAGCAGAAGTTCGACGCCTGGGCCGAGGCCCACCCCGAGCGCAAGCAGCTGTGGGACCGCCTGCAGGCGCGCGAGCTCCCCGAGGGCATCGCCGACGCGCTCCCCGCCTTCGAAGCGGGCAAGGACGTCTCGACCCGCGCCGCCAGCGGCACGGTCATCAACGCCCTGGCCGCCGAGCTCCCCGAGCTCTGGGGCGGTTCGGCCGATCTCGCCGAGTCCAACCTGACGACGATCAAGGATGCCAAGTCCTTCATCCCCGCCGAGTGGTCGACGCACGAGTGGTCCGGCGACGCCTACGGGCGTGTGCTGCACTTCGGCATTCGCGAGCACGCGATGGGCGCGATCCTCAACGGCATCGTCCTGCACGGGCCCACGCGTCCCTTCGGCGGCACGTTCCTCATCTTCAGCGACTACATGCGCCCGCCGGTGCGTCTGGCCGCGCTGATGAACATCCCGACGATCTTCGTCTGGACGCACGACTCCGTCGCCCTCGGCGAGGACGGTCCCACGCACCAGCCGATCGAGCAGATCGCCACGCTCCGCGCCATCCCGAACTTCGCCCTCGTGCGTCCCGCGGATGCCAACGAGACGAGCGTGGTCTGGCTCGAGATGCTGCGCCGCACCGCCGGCCCCGCCGGTATCGCCCTGACCCGCCAGAACATCCCCGTCTTCGCCCGCGGCGAGGGCGCGGCATCCGGTGACGAGTTCGCCTCCGCCGAAGGCGCGGTCAAGGGAGCGTACGTCCTGGCCGAGGCCAAGAACGGCGAGCCCGACGTGATCCTCATCGCGACCGGCTCCGAGGTGCAGCTGGCCGTCGAGGCGCGAGAGACGCTCGCGGCCGAGGGTGTGCACGCCCGCGTCGTGTCGGCCCCCTCGCTCGAGTGGTTCGCCGAGCAGGACGAGGCGTACCGCGAGTCGGTGCTGCCCTCGTCGGTCAAGGCACGCGTGTCGGTCGAGGCAGGCTCCGCCCTCAGCTGGGCGGGCATCGTCGGCGATGCCGGTCGCTCGGTCGCGATCGACCACTTCGGTGCGTCGGCCGACTACAAGACCCTTTTCCAGAAGTTCGGCATCACGACGGAGCACGTCGTCGAGGCCGCCCGCGAGTCGCTTGCTGCCGCGGGAGCGGCAGCCGGACAGACGTCCGCAACGCAGAAGTAATCAGAGGAGAACCAGAACAATGAGCACTCCCACCGCAGATCTCTCCGCCGCAGGCGTCAGCATCTGGCTCGACGACCTGTCGCGTCAGCGCATCCAGTCCGGCAACCTCGCCGAGCTCATCGAGAAGCGCGACGTCTCGGGCGTCACCACCAACCCGACGATCTTCGCCGGTGCGCTGTCGAAGGGCGAGGCGTACGAGGGCCAGGTCAAAGAGCTCGCAGCCCAGGGCGCCAGCGTCGACGAGGCGATCTTCTCGATCACCACCGACGACGTGCGCGACGCGTGCGACATCTTCCTCCCGGTCTTCGAGGCCACCAACGGCGTCGACGGTCGCGTCTCGATCGAGGTCTCCCCCGACCTCGCGCACGACACCGAGGGCACCGTCGCTCAGGCGAAGGACCTCTCGGCCCGCGTCGACCGCAAGAACGTCCTCATCAAGATCCCCGCGACCAAGGCCGGCCTGCCCGCCATCACCGAGGTCATCGGCGCCGGCATCTCGGTCAACGTCACGCTCATCTTCAGCCTCGAGCGCTACGAAGAGGTCATCGACGCGTACCTCGCGGGCGTCGAGAAGGCGCGCGACGCCGGTCACGACATCGCGAACCTGCAGTCCGTCGCGTCGTTCTTCGTCTCGCGGGTCGACACCGAGATCGACAAGCGTCTCGCCGCGATCGGCACCGACGAGGCCGCCGACCTCAAGGGCAAGGCCGGCATCGCCAACGCGCGCCTGGCCTACGAGCTCTTCGAGAAGAAGTTCGCCGAGCCCCGCGCCAAGGAGCTCCTGGATGCCGGTGCCACGGTGCAGCGTCCGCTGTGGGCCTCGACCGGGGTCAAGGACCCGGCTCTGCCCGACACGCTCTACGTGACCGAGCTCGTCGCCCCCGGCACCGTGAACACGATGCCCGAGAAGACGCTCGAGGCCACGTTCGACCACGGCGTCATCACCGGCGACACCGTCACCGGCGCGTACTCCGACGCGCACGAGGTCTTCGACCGCCTCGCCGCGGCAGGCGTCGACGTCACCGACGCCACCCAGGTGCTCGAGGACGAGGGCGTCGAGAAGTTCATCGCCTCCTGGCACGAGCTGCAGGACACCGTGAAGACCGCACTGCAGGCCGGAAGCGCCCAGGCCGCGCAGTGACTCTCGCCGTCAAGGTCACCGGCCACGTCAAGTCGGTCGTCGACGCGGAGCTGCCGGGCCTGACGGGCTCGCTCATCGCGTCGGGCATCACCGCGGGCGACGCCTCCCTGTGGGGCGCCGCCGCGGAGGACGAGGCCTCGCGTCGGCTCGGGTGGGTGCGGGCGGTCTCCGTCTCGCGCCCGCTCGTGCCCGAGATCACGGCCCTGCGCGACGAGCTCGTCGCGCAGGGCGTGACCCGTGTCGTCCTGGCGGGGATGGGCGGATCCTCGCTCGCCCCCGAGGTCATCGCGCAGTCAGCGGGCGTACCTCTCGTCATCCTCGACTCGACCGCTCCGGGCCAGGTGCTGGCTGCGATCGACGGCGATGCCGAGTCCGGTGGCCTCGAGAAGACCGTGCTGGTGGTCTCGAGCAAGTCGGGCTCCACGATCGAGACCGATTCCGCCAAGCGCGCCTTCGAGGCCGCCTTCCGCGACCTCGGCATCGACCCGGTGGGTCGCATCGTCGTCGTCACCGACCCCGGCTCCCCGCTGGAGGAGTCGGCTCTCGCCGACGGCTACCGCGTCTTCACCGCCGACCCCACCGTGGGTGGGCGCTACTCGGCACTGACGGCGTTCGGACTCGTCCCCACGGGCCTCGCGGGCGTCGACATCGAGGATCTCCTCGACGAGGCGGATGCCACGTTGCTCGAGGTCGCGATCGACTCGCCCGAGAACCCGGCGCTCGTGCTGGCGGCAGCCATCGCCGGAGGCGGCGACCTGCGCCGCGACAAGCTCGGACTGGTCACCGACGGCAGCCACATCATCGGCCTCCCCGACTGGATCGAGCAGCTGGTGGCCGAGTCGACGGGTAAGAACGGCACCGGCATCCTGCCCGTCGTCCTGCTCCCGGTCTCGCCCGAGCTCGAGACGAGACCGGACGACCTTCAGGTCGTGCGCTTCGTCGACGACGCCGACGCCTTCCACCTGTTCGAGCGCCACACCGGCGAGGTGCTGGTGAGCGGCTCACTCGGCGCGCAGTTCGTCGTGTGGGAGTACGCCACCGCGATCGCCGGTCGGCTGCTCGGGATCGACCCCTTCGATCAGCCCGACGTCGAGTCGGCCAAGACCGCGACGCGCGGTCTGCTCGACGCGCAACCCGCCCCCACCGCCCCGGCCTTCGTCGATGGCGGAGTAGAGGTGCGCGTCTCCGACCCGGCCCTGGCGGCCAGCGGAACGGTCGCCGGTGTGCTCGCGGCGCTGTGGCAGACGGTACCCGCGGACGGCTACGTCAGCGTTCAGGCGTACGTGAACCGACTCGACCTCGCCCAGCTTGCGGGACTGCGCGAACTCGTGGCCGCCGATTCCGGTCGCCCCACGACGTTCGGGTGGGGACCGCGGTTCCTGCACTCCACCGGGCAGTACCACAAGGGAGGACCCGCGACCGGCGTCTTCCTGCAGATCCTCGAACGCACCGATGTCGACCTCGAAATCCCCGGTCGACCGTTCACGTTCGGACAACTCATCCAGGCACAGGCCGCGGGAGACGCGAGCGTGTTGGCGGAGGGCCACGGCCGTCCCGTCGTCACGCTGACGCTGACCGACCCGCAGGTCGAGGTCCTCTCACTCTTCGAGGCGGCACAGTAAGCATGGTCGTAGAGATCACTCCGGGTCACAATCCGTTGCGCGATCCCGAGGATCGTCGCTTGAGCCGAATTGCGGGGCCCAGCGCCCTCGTGATCTTCGGCGTCACCGGCGACCTCTCGCGCAAGAAACTCATGCCGGCGGTCTACGACCTCGCCAACCGCGGGCTGTTGCCCCCGGGCTTCGCGCTCGTGGGGTTCGCACGCCGCGACTGGGAGGACCAGGACTTCGCGAAAGTCGTCTACGAGTCGGTCAAGAAGTACGCCCGCACGGAGTTCCGCGAGGAGACGTGGAAAGAACTCCTCGAGGGCATCCGCTTCGTCCAGGGCGAGTTCGACGACCCCGAAGCCTTCCAGCGCCTGCGTGCGACGGTCGACAAGCTCGACACCGAGCGCGGCACGATGGGCAACCACGCCTACTACCTCTCGATCCCGCCGAAGGCCTTCCCGCTGGTGACCACCCAGCTCAAGGCATCGGGGCTCGTCGGAGACGAGTCCGACGGCGTCAACGGGTGGCGTCGCGTGGTCATCGAGAAGCCGTTCGGCCACGATCTCGCTTCCGCTCGCGAGCTGAACGAGGTCGTCGAGAGCGCCTTCCCCGCCGACTCGATCTTCCGCATCGACCACTACCTCGGCAAAGAGACGGTGCAGAACATCCTCGCGCTGCGTTTCGCCAACGAGCTGTACGAGCCGATCTGGAATCGCAACTACGTCGATCACGTGCAGATCACCATGGCGGAGGACATCGGTGTCGGCGGCCGAGCCGGCTACTACGACGGCATCGGTGCAGCCCGTGACGTCATCCAAAACCACCTGCTCCAGCTCCTGGCCCTCACCGCGATGGAAGAGCCCATCAGCTTCAACGCCGCGGATCTGCGTGCCGAGAAGGAGAAGGTGCTCGCCGCGGTCCGCGTGCCCGAGAACCTCGCCGAGGCCACCGCTCGCGGTCAGTACGCCGGCGGGTGGCAGGGCGGGGAGCAGGTGCTCGGCTTCCTCGAGGAAGACGGCATGAATCCCGAGTCGGTCACCGAGACGTACGCGGCGATCAAGCTCGAGATCAACACGCGCCGCTGGTCGGGCGTGCCCTTCTACGTCCGCAGCGGCAAACGCCTGGGCCGCCGCGTGACCGAGGTTGCCGTCGTGTTCAAGCGCGCGCCGCAGCAGCTGTTCTCGCAGAGCCAGACGCAGGAGCTGGGGCAGAACGCCCTCGTCATCCGTGTTCAGCCCGACGAGGGTGTGACGATCCGTTTCGGCTCGAAGGTCCCCGGCGACGGCACCCAGGTGCGCGACGTCACGATGGACTTCGGCTACGGGCACGCTTTCACCGAGGCGAGCCCCGAGGCCTACGAGCGCCTCATCCTCGACGTGCTGCTCGGAGACCCGCCGCTGTTCCCCCGTCACGAAGAGGTGGAGCTCAGCTGGAAGATCCTCGACCCGATCGAGGAGTTCTGGGCCGCCCAGGGCGGTCCGCTCGAACAGTATTCGCCCGGTTCGTGGGGTCCGGCTTCCGCCGACGAACTCCTCGCCCGCGACGGCCGCACCTGGAGACGCCCGTGATCATCGATCTTCCCGACACCACTGTCAGCGCCATCTCGAAGAAGCTCGTGAGCGTGCGCGAAGAGGGCGGCGCCGTGGCCCTCGGCCGCGTGCTGACGCTCATCATCGTCACGCACCACGGTGCCGAAGAAGAGGTCATCGAGGCCGCGAACGACGCGTCGCGCGAGCACCCGATGCGCGTCATCGCCGTCCTGTTCGGCGACGGCGATGTCGAGCCGCGTCTCGACGCGCAGATCCGCGTGGGCGGCGACGCCGGGGCGAGCGAGGTCGTGGTGCTCCGTGCCCACGGCGCCGCGGGCTCCAACGCCGAGAGTCTCGTGACCGGTCTGCTGCTCCCCGACGCGCCGGTCGTCGCGTGGTGGCCGGCCGACGCTCCCGACGATCCATCGCATTCCGCGATCGGTCGCATCGCCCAGCGTCGCATCACCGACGCGTCCTCTCAGGCGGATCCCGCCGCGTGGGTCGCGCACCTCGGCGAGCACTACGCCCCCGGCGACACCGACTTCGCATGGACCCGCGTGACGCGCTGGCGCGAGCAGTTGGCCGCGGTCCTCGACCAGCCGCCCTACGAGCCGGTCACCGCGATCGAGGTCCGCGGCGCCGCCGACTCCCCCTCCACCGCCCTGCTGGCGGCGTGGCTGGGAATGAAGCTCGAAGCCCCCGTCGACTACGCGTACCTGCCCGCGGACGAGTGGTCGAGCGGCATCAAGTCGGTCCGTCTGACGCGGGCAAGCGGCGACACCCTTCTCGAGCGCCCGGAGTCCGGTGTCGCGGTGCTGACCCAGCCGGGTCAGCCCACGCACGACCTGGCATTCCCCCGGCGCACGCTCCGCGAGTGCCTCGCCGAGGAGCTCCGCCGCCTCGACCCCGACCTGCTCTACGGTCGCGTCATCACCGAGGGGCACGACCTTCTGCTCGCAGCGAGCGAGCGGAACGCGTCATGACCGACAACGGCTCGGCCAAACAGGTCATCATCAAGCCGGATGCCGAGACCCTGGCATCCTACGTCGCCACCCGTTTCGTGAACCGCATCGTCAAGCGCGTCGCCGAGGGCAAGCGCATGCACGTGTGCCTGACCGGCGGGACGATGGGCGGAGCGGTGCTGCGCACGGCCGCGCGCGACGAGCGCATCGGGCAGATCGACTGGTCGCTCGTGCACTTCTGGTTCGGCGACGAGCGGTTCGTTCCGCGCGACTCCGACGATCGCAACGAGAAGCAGGCGCGCGAGGCGTTCCTGGACCACCTCGACATCCCGGCCGAGAACATCCACACCGTGGCCTCGAGCGAAGACGGACTCGACCTCGATGCGGCGGCCATCGCCTACGCCGACGAGCTGGCGCAATTCGCGCCGTCCGATCGCAGCGAAACCGGTCCGTGGCCCGCGTTCGACATCTGCTTCCTCGGTGTCGGTCCCGACGCGCACATCGCCTCGCTGTTTCCGGATCGCCCCGAGATCTCGGTGGTCGATCGAGCCACCGTGCCGGTGCGCAACTCCCCCAAGCCGCCGAGCGAGCGTGTGTCGCTGACGCGACCGGTGATCAATTCGTCCAAGCGCGTGTGGATGGTCGTGGCGGGTGCCGACAAGGCCGCTGCTCTGGGCCTCGCCCTCGCCGGCGCCAGCTATCAGAGCGTGCCGGCGGCCGGAGCCAAGGGACGCCGCCGCACGGCGTTCTTCGTCGACGAGGTCGCGGCCGACCAGGTTCCGCCGCAGCTCATCGACCGCGAGTACTGAGACTCGCGAGAACGAGCGCTGCCGCCTGCGTCACGCCTGTCGAGACCGGATGCCAAACGGCATCCGGTCTCGGTCGTTACGCACTCGTAAGTCTGCCGGGGTCCCCGCCCATTGTCTTCGACCCATCGCGGTCTTACTCTTCTCGTGGGGGGCATCCTTGACCACTCGACGGGGCTCGATCCGCAAGGGTCGATCAGCGACGAGCGGCCGACGCAGCAGGGAGCGTTCGGATGCCATTTTTCGGTCGAGACCGAGAAAAGCAGGTCACAGATAAAGACGTCGCGGCGCACAACGGCTCGGCGAGATTGTTGTTCGGAGAGCCCGGAATCGGCAAGACGCGCCTCGCGTGGGCTATCGCCGAGCGGCACGAGACGGTCGTCGTGTCGGCGAGCCCGAGTGAGCGCATGTGGCCGTACTCGGGGCTGTCGGCCGCTGCCGCGGCTCTCGGCGGCGCACGGGGAGCCGCCATCGACGGTCTGCTGGCTCGAGGTCGCGACTGGCCGGAGCACCTGTTCGCCGAGGAGCTGAACCGGACTCTGCATCTGGTCCACGACGAACCCGCCGTCCTCGTCATCGACGACCTCGATGAGATGGACAATGCGAGCATCGTCGTGCTGTCCTTCGTGTTCGCCCGCCTGCACGGGACGGGACTCACCGTCCTCGCCACCGCCCGCGAGTCCGGCGGCCGCCACGACTTCACGGGTATGGCGCATACGCGGATCCGGCGGCTGTCGTTCGACGAGTCCGTCGACCTCGCCCGGTCGGTCCTCGGATCGAGCACCGCCGCGGCCGTCCTCTACACGATCGCGGAGTTCACGGCGGGCCACCCGGGCACGATCGTCCGTGTGCGGCTGACGCCTCGAGAGGCCGCCGGCGACCAGCCCCTTCCCCTCCCCCTGCGCCTGGCAGACGACCGCGCACGTCGTCGCAGGGAAGGGCGTACCGCCGATGACCCGCGAGTGACCTCGCTGCTCGATCTGCTGGCGGTCGGCCCCGTCTTCAGCTATGACAGGTTGGAACTCGTCGCCGAGGAGCGCGGCGTCGACCTCGAGGCGCTCATCGACGACGGTCTCGTCTCGGTGCACGACGAGCTGGCCCGCATCGCCGACCCTGCCCGCCGGCTGAGCCACCACGCGGCGCTGTCGACGGAAGAACGTCGTCGACTCCATGTCCGAGCGGCGCAGGAGCACGAGAGCGCACACCCGGCCACCTACCTGTGGCACACCAGCTTCATCCAGCCCGAGGCGGACCGCGAGGGACTGCTCGTCGCGGCCGTCGAGCTCGCCCGCGGCGGCGATCACCCCGAGGCGATCGAGTTCGCGGAGAGAGCGCTGGCCAGCGAGATCTCTCCCGAGGTGCGCTGCCGCCACCTCATCGACCTCGGCGAGGCCTTGGTGCTGCACGGTCAAGACGTGCAGGGGCGGCACTACCTGAACCGAGCCGGGCACGCGGCCCAGCCGGATCTTCGCGCTCGGGCGGCTCTCGCTCGGCTTCGCGCCACGGCGGCGATCGAGCACATGATCGACGAGGCCGCCATCGCCGTCGCGGTCGATGCCGACGACGGCCGCACCGCCGAGCACGTCCTGTGCGAAAGCGCCCTCCTGCATCTCTGGCACGGCGAACTCGAGCGAGCCCGGGAGCTGATCGCCACGGCGATCGAGCGCGGTGTCGCCACGACCGAGACCGCTCTGGTGGCGAGATTGCTGGAAGAGCTGGGGACCGACACCCTCTCGGACCTGACGATCGACACCGGCGTCGCCACGGCGTCGGCGGACGCCGAGCTGCCGATCGAGCTGGAGTTGCTTCAGTTGAGAGCCGGAGTCATGCGCGAGGAGTACGCCGCGGTGCGCCGCCGGATCCGAGGGCTGCTCGAGCGTACCCCCCGCTTGGCGCCGATCTGGCGCGACCACCTCTTGTGCCTGCTCGTCACGAACGAGGTTCGCGGAGGCGACCCCCTCGGAGCACACGAGGCCGTCGTCGCGTGGCGGCGGGAATGGGTCGACGGTCGCACCGTCGACGTCGCGACGATTCTCGTGCTGGCCTCGGCCGCGGCTCTCGACCCGCTCGCCCCGCAGGCCGGCGCTCTGGTGCGGCAGGGACGCGAACTGTGCCGGAGAGCAGGGACCCCGACTCTTCTTCCGTGGTTCGCCGTCATCGAGGGGCAGACGGCCCTGGCAGAGGGCCGCTATGACGACGCCGTCGTATCGCTGCAAGCCGGGCGGGACGCGGTCGAAGCCGACGACCCGGCTCTGCTGCGCGCCGACGCCGACCTGATCGAGGCGCTCTGGCTCAGCGGACGGCGGGCGCAGGCCCAGCAGGAGCTGCACGGGCTCGAACGCGCGGCCCGACGTTCCCCGCGCCGCTGGACGACGCTGGCCCTCGCGCGGTCGCGAGCGATCTGCTCCTCGGATCGCGACGCCGTCGGTGCGTTCCGCGAGGCCGAGGCGATCTACCGCACGGACGATGCGCCGCTCGAGCGCCGCCGTCTCGCGCGCGCTCGCGAGCGCTGCGTCACCGTCCACGAACGCGTCCTCCTGCGCCCCGTGCCCCGCGCCGAGACGCGCAGTCGCTCCCTCACCGCCCAAGAGCACGATGTCGTCGCTCTGGTCGAGAAGGGCCTGCGCAACCGCGAGATCGCGGCATCCCTCTTCCTCTCCCTCCGCACCGTCGAGCTGCGCCTCACCGGGATCTACCGCAAGCTCGGGGTCAGCTCGCGCGCCCACCTCATCGCCACACTGCACAACGCCGCGAGCTGACGGGAGGGCTGCCGAGCACTCACGGCCCCGCGCGAGGCGAGGAGACGCGGCTCGCGCGACGGGGTACGCGGCCCCTTCGACGACAGGGGAAGACGAGGGGGAACCCCGCGCCGCTCACGCCACAGATTGCCGGGCGGGCCGTATCGCGCGCCGATCGGGGCTGCACCACCGGCCGTCCGAGGGACGCCCCAGGGCCGCCCCGAGTGCGCGCAAGCACTGCACCGCGTCCCAGACGCGCATGAGGGGGAACAGCAGCATCCACGCGCGGGGACGCACGCGCGAGATCGCGCACGCGAACGCCGTCATCACGGCATCCACGACGAAGAATCCCAGCGCGATGGGCCCCACCGGGAACGCGGCCGACACCCATGCCGACACCTGCCCCGCCTCGCCCGAGAGCAGAGGGGCCGTCACCAGCGCCGCCGTTGTCACGAGCAGGACGGGCAGGATGGCCGTCAGGACGACGCTGGACACCACGGTCTCGAGCGCGAAGACGCCGACCGTCGCCGAGAAGAGCCCCGGCCGCACACCGTGGCGACGTACCGTCTGCCAGAACCCCAGGCTCCACCGCCGCACCTGCGCTGTGTAGTCGCGGAGGACGGCCGGATCCTGCGTCTCGGCGATCGCGCACTCGGGATGGAAGGCGATGCGTCCGAGCCGCTTCGCGTGCACCTCGAACGTCATGTTGAAGTCCTCGATCGACAGGCCTGGAGCGTCGATGTCGATACGGTCGAGCACGTCGGTGCGGTACAGACTGGCAAACCCCGGCACGATCGCCACGACGTCCGCGGCGCGGGCGGCCTGACCGAACTTGTGCAGGTACTGCGTGCAGACGTAGGTGCGCTCACGATAGGCCGTGAGGAATCGTCCCATGCGGGTGGTCGGTGCGTCGGCTGCGGTCGTGGCGCACCCGGCCACGGCGACCACACCGTCGTCGGTGAACAGGGGCAGAGCTGTCTGAAGGTAGTCCGGCCGGGGCCGGGAGTCGGCGTCGAGCAGCAGAAGGAGGGGAAAGCGCGACGGGATGCCGAACCGCTCGAGCCCCGCGCGGATGGCACCGGCCTTCCCACGGTTGGGCGTGAGATCCCACGCGGTGGCCCCCTCGGTACGCGCGCGCTCCACCGTCGCATCGCTCGAACCGTCGGACACCACGAACACGTTGCGCGCGGGCACCAGGCGGCACGCGGCCGCGACGGCGTCGGCGATGACGAGCTCCTCGTTGTGCGCCGCGATCAACACGGCCACCTCGTCTCGGCGGTAGTACATCGACGGCGAGAGCAGGGCGTGCTCCTGCCGACCCTCGGCCAGCAGGCGGCAGATCGCGGCGAGCCCCCACACCAGGGTCGACACGCCGATCGTGCACACAGCGACCATGACGACGACGGCGGGGGTCATGGCATCCCTCCTCTTCGGGGCGAGGCGTTCGTGCCGACGGTACGCCGTGCCCAGGCCGAAGACGACCGCAACCGCCCGCACAGCGACGTGCGGTTTCCCGCACTCCGCGGTGCGGTCGGCGGCAACCCGCATGATGCGGCCGGCGATCTTGACCGTCGCCGGAGCCGCGCCCCAGTGTGATTCCCGGAGCAGCGTCGATACCCGACGGACGCCGTCCCATCACCCGAATTCCTCCGAGGGGGCGCCTCATCTCCCCCGAGCCGTCCCCTCGGACCCTGCCTTGGAGGATGAACATGTCCACTCTCGACATCCGGGCCGACGTGGTCACCACGCCGCCGCCCTCTGCTCCCGCCCCGACGCGGACGTTCGACTTCGACGTCGCCATCGTGGGGCTGGGATACGTGGGGCTCCCGACGGCGCTCGCCTACCACGCCAGCGGCTCCCGAGTGATCGCCCTCGATGTCTCCACCCGGCGCCTGCGCACCATCGCCGCTCGAGGCGCCGACCTGATCGGATCCGATCGGGAGCGTCTCGAGACGGCCCTGCGCGCACCTGCCGGATTCCGGCTCACCAGCGACCCCTCGGAGCTCCGTCGCGCCGCCGCGATCGTCGTGTGCGTGCCGACGCCCGTGGATCATCAGCAGGTGCCGGATCTCACCGCGCTCCGGGCGGCGTGCGCCACCGTCGTCGCCGCCGTCCGGCCCGGGCAGCTCGTCATGCTCACCTCGACCACCTACGTCGGGTGCACGCACGATCTGGTCGAGATGCCGCTTCGGGAGCGTGGGATGCAGGTCGGCCGCGACGTGTTCGTGACCTTCAGCGCCGAGCGCATCGACCCCGGCAACATCGGGTTCGCCCAAGAGATCGTCCCCCGCGTCGTCGGTGGAGCCACCCCGCAATGCGAAGAGGAGGGCGCTCGACTCCTCGCCCGTTACGCCGCGCGGGTGCACCGGGTGTCGAGCCTGGCCACCGCCGAGATGACGAAGCTGCTCGAGAACACCTTTCGCGCCGTCAACATCGCCCTGGCCAACGAATTCGCCGACATCTGCGGTGCTCTCGACGTGCGTATCACCGAGGTCATCGAGGCCGCGAGCACCAAGCCCTACGGCTTCATGGCGTTCTACCCGGGCCCGGGGGTCGGGGGCCACTGCATCCCGTGCGACCCGCACTACCTGCTGTGGCAGCTCAAGGCCCTCCACGTCGACGCCGGCGTGATCACCGAGGCGATGACCCGCATCGCCGCCCGCCCCCTCCGGGTCGTCGACCGCATCCGCGACGTCCTGGGTCGCGCGGGCAAGGGAACCCTCGGCGCCCGCATCCTCATCGTCGGTGTCACCTACAAGCCCGACGTCGCCGACCTCCGAGAGTCTCCCGCCCTGGAGATCATCGACCACCTCATCGACGCCGGCGCAGAGGTGCAGTACGTCGACACGCACGCACCGCACATCCACCTCGACTCGGGGCGGGAACGCGACTCGCTCGCCGACCCCGCGGACTTCCATCCCGACGTCGTGCTCGTGCACACGCGCCACCATGACAGCGACCTCGGCTGGCTCGACGGCGAAGCCGTGGTCGTCGACGGCACCTACCGCAGCGCCGACATCGCGGGGCGGGTGCTCCTGTGAGCGGCGTGCCGGTCTATCCGGGCTCCGCGCACTCGCACACGCGCACGCTGGTCACCGGCGGCGCCGGCTTCGTCGGGAGCCACCTCGTCGAGCATCTGCTCGCTCTCGGCGACGAGGTCGTCGTCCTCGACGATCTCTCCACCGGCTCAGCCCGCAATCTCGCGGGCGTCGCCGACAACCCGCGCCTCGAGATGATCCACGGCTCGATCCTCAACACCAAGACGGTGGGCTCGGCGATGCGGGGCTGCGACCGCGTGTTCCACCTGGCCGCGGCGGTGGGGGTCAAGCTCATCGTCGAGCAGCCGCTGCGGGGACTGCGCATCAACATCCACGGCACAGAGAACGTGCTGACCGCCGCCATCGAGCAGCAGGCCTCGGTGCTGATGGTGTCGACGAGCGAGGTGTACGGCAAGAACACCGCCGACCGCCTACGCGAGGACTCCGATCGCGTGCTCGGCGACCCGCTGCTCTCACGCTGGACGTACGCCGGGGCGAAGGGGATCGACGAGGCGTTCGCGAAAGCGTACTGCGACCAGGAGGGCCTGGACGTCTCGATCGTGCGCCTGTTCAACACCGTCGGCCCCCGCCAGACCGGACGCTACGGCATGGTGCTGCCGAATCTCGTGGGCCAAGCCCTGCGCGGCCAGCCGCTCACCGTCTTCGGCGACGGGCTGCAGACGCGCTGCTTCTCGGCGGTCGAAGACGTGGTTCCCGCGATGGTCGCCATCGAGAGAGATCCGCGCGCCCGCGGCCAGGCCTACAACCTCGGCGGCGCCCGCGAGATCTCGATCTCGGCGCTGGCGGAGGAGATCATCCGCACCCTGGACAGTCGCAGCACGATCCAGCTGGTTCCCTACGAGCAGGCGTATGCGCCGGGTTTCGAGGACATGCGCCGCCGTGTGCCCGACAACACCAAAGCGCACGACCTCGTGGGCTACGAGCCGCACACCTCGCTGACCTCGACCATCATGCGCGTCGCCGCCGATCTGCTTTCGCGCGAACGACTCGGTTCGGATGCCATGCCGTTGGCCGGTGCCGGCTCCTTTCGGGGGGTTCTCTGATGTGCGGGATCACCGCCTATCGCGGACCATCCTCAGCCGCATCGCGCGCGCGAAGCGCCCTCGAACGCCTGGAGTATCGGGGCTACGATTCCGCGGGCATCGCCGCCCGGCACCTCGATGGCACGACGCTGCACGTGCGCACGCTCGACGGCGTGGCCTCCCTGACCGACGCGGTGCATTCGGATGAGTCGGGGACGGATGCCACGACCGCAGCGATCGGCCACACGCGCTGGGCCACGCACGGCGAGGTGAGCCGACGCAATGCCCATCCGATCGAGGACTGCAGCGGCCGGCTCTTCGTGGTGCACAACGGGATCGTCGACAACGCCGATCTGCTGCGCGCGCATCTCGTCGCCGGCGGACACCGCTTCGCCACCGACGTGGACACCGAGGTGATCGTGCACCTCGTCGAGCAGGCCCTGCGCCCGGGGGTGGGTCTCGGTGACGCCCTCGCCGACGCGGCCCGGCACCTCGAGGGGTCCTGGGCTGTCGTCGCCCTCGACGCGCGCACGGGGGCCCTCGCGGGCACCGCTCACGGCTCCCCCCTCATCTTCGCCGAGGGTGAGGAGGGGGTGTACTTCGCGAGCGACGTCGGCGCGATCACACCCGTGGTGGAGGCGTTCCGCGTGCTGGAGGACGACGACGTCGTCGAGGTCGATGCCGAGGGGATGCGCTGGCACCGTTCCGGCGGCAGCTGCCGTCCGCGGGGGCTGTGGCCGGTGCCCCAGACGGCCTATCTCGCCAGCAAGGGGCGCCACCGCGACCACATGGGCAACGAGATAGACGAGCAGCCCGCTGTGGCTCGCCGGGTGCTGGAGGTGCTCACCCCGGGTATCGCCGACGGGCTGCTCTGGCGAGGGATGGGCCTGGCCCCGCTCGACGAGATCGACCGCGTCACCGTCCTCGGTTGCGGGACCTCGCTGCACGCGGGGCGGGCCGTCGCGCAGGTCTTCTCGCGTCTGGGCGGTCTTCCCACCCGGACCCTCGTCGCGAGCGAGGCGGCGCACGAGGTCTGGGAGCCGCGGACCCTCGTGATCGCGCTCAGTCAGTCCGGGGAGACGGCCGACGTGTTGAGGGCCCTCGACGGGCTGCCCGAGGGTGTCGCCACGGTGCTGGCACTGACGAACAATCCCTCCTCGACGCTCGCGCGACGCGCCGACGCCACACTGGACTGCCTCGCCGGCCCCGAGATCGGCGTTGCGGCGACGAAGACCTTCATCGCGCAGGTGCTCACGGGGGCCTGCCTCGCCCTATCGGGGCTCTCCGTGTCGTCGCGAACCGACGCGATCGCGTTCGAGAGCGACCTGCGGGCGATGGCCGCGACCCCCGACGCGCTCTCGGCGGCGCTGGACACCTGGCGGGAGCCGGCCGCGAAGATGGCCGGCGAGTTCGTCGACGCGCCCGGCTTCCTCTTCCTGGGGAGGGGCTCCGGCCTCGTCTATGCGGCCGAGGGCGCCCTCAAGCTCAAGGAGCTGTCGTATCGCTGGGCCGAGCACCAACCGGCGGGAGAGCTCAAGCACGGCCCGCTCGCCCTGGTGGACACCGGCACCCCCGTGTTCGTCGTCGACAACGGCGATCCTCGACTCGACGTCGACATCGCCGAGATCCTCGCCCGCGGGGGGCGCGTGCTGCGCGTCGGTGAGAGGGTGCTGAACGTCGGCGGTCTGCCCATGCACCTGCCGCGGACCGGTCCCTCGTGGGGGCCGCTCGAAACGGTGGTACCCCTGCAGATGTTCGCGCGAGAGCTCGCGCTGCGGCTGCGTCGCGACGTCGACAAGCCGCGCAATCTCGCCAAGTCGGTGACGGTCTCATGACCGATCGCGCCCCCGACGAACGCGCGTCCGACGACGCCCCGGTGCGTCGACGGACGGCCCCTCTCACCCGAAAGGACTCCCCCATGATCCAACGACACGCCGCCCCCGGGCGGCGACGGATTCGGGCCCTGGCGGTGCTCGCCGCCGTCGCCGTGGGAACGGGCGGGCTCATCGCCACCTCGCCCCCGGCATCGGCGCCGGCGCAGGCCGCGACCCGGACGATCGTCAGCCTTACTTTCGACGACGCCAACGCCGACCAGCTCAATGCTCTCCCCTCCCTACAGGCCAACGGCATGAAGGGGACGTTCTACGTCAACTCCGGCTTCATCGGCGCCGCGGGGCACATGACCCGAACCGATCTGACGAACCTGAAGAACGCGGGCCATGAGCTCGGCGGCCACACCGTCAACCACCCCGACCTCGCGCAGGTGAGCATCGACGAGGCCACCCGGCAGATCTGCACCGACCGGAAGAACCTCACGTCGTGGGGGTTCGCGGTCCGCAGCTTCGCGTACCCGTTCGCATCCGCTGACGCCGCGGTCGAGAAGGCGGTGGCCAACTGCGGATACAACAGCGCACGACTTCTCGGCGACATCCGCAGCCGCTTCGGGTGCCCCGAATGCGCCTACGCGGAGTCCACCCGACCCGCCGACAAGTACGCACTGAAAGCCCTCGATCAAGTCGACGCCACCTGGACGCTCGACGATCTCAAGGCCGGGGTCACCAACGCCGAGAAGAACGGCGGTGGTTGGGTGCCGTACACCTTCCACGACATCTGCGACGACGCCTGCAGCGACCTCGCGGTGACCACGTCGCTCTTCGGACAGTTCACCGCGTGGCTGAAGACCCGCCAGTCGGCCGGCACGGTGGTCAAGACCGTCGGCGAGGCCATCGGCGGCGCCACCAAGCCGGTGGTCGACGGCCCGTCGGTGCCCGCGGTGACAGGGTCCGCCAACGGCATCGTCAACCCGAGCATGGAGACCGGTGCCCCCGACTGCTGGATGAGGGGCGGATACGGCGACAACTCACCGGCCTTCAGCACGGGGTCTCCCGCCCATACGGGCAACATCTCGAGCGCTATCGCGATGTCGAACTACGTCGACGGAGACGCCAAGTTGCTGCCGCAGTTCGACCTCGGGCAGTGCTCCCCCACCGTGACGCCCGGCACGTCGTACACGCTTCGCGAGTGGTACCAGTCGAGCGGAGTGACGCAGTTCGCCGTCTATCTCCGTTCGACGAGCGGCTCGTGGTCGTACTGGACCTCCAGCCCCTGGTTCGGCTCGGCGTCGGACTGGACGCAGGCCGATTGGACGACCGCGGCCATCCCGGCCGGGTACAGCGGCATCAGCTTCGCGCTGACGATCTTCGGCAACGGCACCCTCCGAGCCGACGACCTGCAGCTCTACGACAGCGCCGGTGCCCCGCCCCTGGCTCCCGCCACCGTGACCGCTCCCTCGTTCGCCCCGATGACCGCGACACCCCCTCAGGGACCGGTGGAGAAGGTCCACCCCACCGAAAGCGACATCAGCGAGTGACGCGAGCGTTGCGGCCGACGGCGGCGATCACCCTCGTGGTGGTTGCCGCCGTCGGCCTGTCGGCGTGCGCCCCGCACGCGGCTCCTCGCCCCGACACGGGGTATGCGTGGCACACCGACGTCGTCGCCACCACGTTCTGGGTCGGCGAGGTGTTCGATCCGAACACCTCCGACGGCACTCAGCGCATCTCGACCTACGACTCCGACTGGCTGGGCTCGTACGGCGGCTGCGACGGGATCGTCGTCGGCGACGACTGCCGGACCGAGCCCCGCACCCCCGGATCGGGCTACTTCCCCACCGCGATGACACCCCGCGAGAACCCGTTCTACCTCGATCTTCCCTTCGACGACGTCAATGACGACACGGCCTTCGCCACGCGGGGAGAGGTCATCCCCTGGGCGAGCGAGCCCGCCTACGCGGCCGTCGTCGACGAGCGCTCCGCGAGCCTCATGAAGAACCGCTGGGTCGTCCTCCGCAAAGACGGACGCATCTGCTACGGCCAGATCGAAGACGCCGGCCCCGGCGAGTACCACGACGCCGCGTACGTCTTCGGCTCCGACGACCAGCGCCCCGCCAACGCGCGCTACAACGGCGCCGGGCTCGACGTATCCCCGGCTCTCAACGGCTGCCTGGGCTTCAGCGACCTGAACGGCCAAGACGACCGCGTCGACTGGTCCTTCGTCGACGAGGAGAACGTCCCCTCCGGCCCCTGGACGACGATCGTGACGGACTCCCCCGTCCGCTGAGCGGACCGCGCACATGCAGAAGGGCCGGATGCCATGGCATCCGGCCCTCGTGCCGTGCGCGCTCGGGGACTTACTGTCCGCGACGCTCGCGCAGCTGCTGCAGCGCGTCGTCGAGCAGCGAGGCGGCTTCTTCGTCGCTGCGGCGCTCCTTCACGTACGCGAGGTGCGTCTTGTAGGGCTCCGCCTTGGCCAGGGCCGGCGGGTTGGCCTTGTCGCGACCGGCGGGAAGACCGGAGTGCGGGGAGTCGATGGTCTCGGGGATCTCGTCGTCGGGAATACCCGCGGCGAAGTAGCGCACCGTCTCGTTGCCGAGCGCATCCCAATACGACACGGCGACGCGGTCGGCGTGGAAGCCGTGATCCTGTTCGCCCATGGGGCCCGCGCCGACACGCGAGCCGCGGATGGCATTGCCTCCAGTGGCCATGATCAGATCTCCGCGAACTTGGTCAGCAGACCGAGACCGACGATGGTGACGAACCACACCAGCGCGAGCACGATCGTGAAACGGTTGAGGTTGCGCTCGGCCAGGCCCGACGAACCGAGGGCGGAACTCATCCCGCCGCCGAACATGTCGGACAGACCGCCGCCGCGACCCTTGTGGAGCAGGATGAGCAGGGTCAACAGGAGGCTGGTGATACCCAGGAGCACCTGCAGGACGAACTCGAGAATCTGCACAGTCGAAAGCCTTTCGTAGCGATCGGTTCGACCGCACAAGCGTCAAGTATACGGGGACGCGTCCCAGACGCACGGATGCCCGCGGCGTAACGCCGCGGGCATCCGGTCAGCGTCAGACGCCGACGTGCTTCTGGAACCGGACGATGGCGGCGAACTCATCGACGACGAGGCTCGCACCGCCCACCAGGGCGCCGTCCACGTCGGGCTCGCGCATGAAGCCGGCGATGTTGCCGGACTTCACCGAGCCGCCGTACAGCACACGGGTGCGAGCGGCCGCATCGGCGCCGAGCTTGTCGGCCACGACCGCGCGGAGCTTGGCGCAGACCTCCTGGGCCTGGTCGGGCGTCGCCGCCTGACCGGAGCCGATGGCCCACACCGGCTCGTACGCCACGACGATGTCGGCATCCGCCGCGACACCTTCGAGGGCGACCTCGAGCTGACCGACGGGAACGGCGCTCGCGCCGAACTTCTCGAGGTCCTCCGAGGTCTCACCGACGCAGATCACCGGAGCGAGGCCGTGGCGGAGGGCCGCCTGGGTCTTCGCTGCGACGACCTCGTCGGTCTCGTTGTGGAACTGACGACGCTCGGAGTGCCCGATGATCACGTACTTCGCGTCGAGCTTGGCCAGGAACTGGCCCGAGATCTCGCCCGTGTACGCACCGGAGTCGTGCGCGGACAGGTCCTGACCGCCGAGGGCGAAGTCGATCTTGTCGGCGTCGAGCAACGTCTGCACGGTGCGCAGGTCGGTGAACGGCGGGAAGACCGCGACCTCGACGCTTCCGGTCTCGTGCTTGGCCTCCTTCAGCGTCCAATGCAGCTTCTGGACGAACGCGACCGCCTGCAGGTGGTCGAGGTTCATCTTCCAGTTGCCGGCGATGAGAGGGGTTCTGGTCACTGCCATCCGAGGACCTCCAGTCCGGGGAGCTTCTTGCCTTCGAGGAATTCCAGGCTCGCGCCGCCACCGGTGGAGATGTGGCCGAAGGCGTCGTCCGTGAAACCGAGCTGACGCACGGCCGCGGCGGAGTCGCCGCCGCCGACGACGCTGAGGCCGTCGACCTCGGTGAGCGCCTGGGCGACGGTCTTCGTTCCGGCTTCGAACGCCTTCATCTCGAACACGCCCATCGGGCCGTTCCAGAAGACGGTGCGCGAGCCGCGGATGGCGTCGGCGAAGATCTCCGCCGTGCGGGGTCCGATGTCGAGACCGAGCCCCGAGGCACCGAAAGCGGTGTTCTCGAGGGAGTCGGCGTCGGCGACCACGTGTTCGGCATCCGCCGAGAAGGACGCGGCGACGACCGCGTCGACGGGGAGCACGATCTCGACGCCGCGCTCCTTCGCCGTGGCGAGGTAGCCCTTGACGGTGTCGATCTGGTCCTTCTCGAGCAGGCTCGAGCCGACCTTGTGGCCCTCGGCGACGAGGAAAGTGAACATCATGCCGCCGCCGACGAGGAGCTTGTCCACGCGAGGGAGCAGGTGCTCGATCACGCCGAGCTTGTCGCTGACCTTCGAGCCGCCGAGCACGACCGTGTAGGGACGCTCCGGGTTCTCAGTGAGACGGTCGAGGACCTCGAGCTCTTTCTGGATCAGAAGGCCCGCGGCGGAGGGCACCAGCTGGGCGAGGTCGTAGACGCTCGCCTGCTTGCGATGCACGACACCGAAACCGTCCGACACGAGAGCGTCGCCGAGACGGGCGAGCTCCCGCGCGAAGGCCTGGCGCTCGGCCTCGTCCTTGGAGGTCTCGCCGGCGTTGAAGCGGAGGTTCTCGATGACGGCGACCTCGCCGTTCTCCAGCGAGGAGACGGCATCCTGAGCAGATTCCCCCACCGTGTCGCGCGCGAACGCGACCGGCTGACCGAGCAGCTCGGACAGACGCTGCGCGACGGGCTCGAGAGAGAACTTCGGATCGGGTGCCCCGTCGGGGCGGCCGAGGTGCGAGCACACGACCACACGCGCGCCGGCGTTGATCAGTGCGTTGAGGGTCGGCAGCGACGCGCGCACGCGGCCATCGTCCGTGATGATCCCGTCCTTGAGAGGAACGTTGAGATCACAACGGACGATGACGCGCGTGCCGGCCAGCGACCCCAGCGAATCGAGGGTGCGCAGAGCCATGAAGGGTTACAGGCGCTCGGCGACGTACTCGGTCAGGTCGACGAGACGGTTGGAGTAGCCCCACTCGTTGTCGTACCACGACGAGACCTTGACGAGGTTGCCGCTGACGTTGGTCAGCTCCGCG
This sequence comes from Microbacterium sp. SL75, assembly GCF_026625865.1. Classification (NCBI taxonomy): domain Bacteria; kingdom Bacillati; phylum Actinomycetota; class Actinomycetes; order Micrococcales; family Microbacteriaceae; genus Microbacterium; species Microbacterium sp. SL75. The sequence goes on from NZ_CP113067.1 coordinate 3,415,660, forward strand.
TCGAAGATCGAGGAGTGCGGGTTGCCCTGGATGTCGCTCGAGACGATCGGGTCTTCGGTGTACTGGAGGATGCCGTTCAGGCGACCCTCGGCAGCAGCCTTCTTGTAGACCTCGTTGACCTGGTCGACCGTCAGACCCTCGGTGGGCGTGACGATCGTGAGGTCGACGATCGAACCGGTGGGAACCGGAACGCGGTACGACGAGCCGCTGAGCTTGCCGTTCAGCTCGGGCAGGACCAGGCCGATGGCCTTGGCGGCACCGGTCGAGGCGGGGACGATGTTGATGGCCGCGCCGCGTGCACGACGAAGGTCGCTGTGCGGGCCGTCCTGCAGGTTCTGGTCGGCCGTGTAGGCGTGAGCGGTCATCATGAAACCGCGCTCGATACCGAAGGCCTCGTTGAACACCTGGGCGAGGGGCGCCAGGCAGTTCGTGGTGCACGACGCGTTCGAGATGATGACGTCGGTCTCGGGGTTGTAGGTCTCTTCGTTGACGCCCATGACGATGGTCGCGTCGTCGCCCGTTGCGGGAGCCGAGATGAGAACCTTCTTGGCACCGCCGGTGATGTGCTTCTTGGCGTCCTCCGCCTTGGTGAAGCGGCCGGTGGACTCGATGACGATGTCGACGCCGAGCTCGCCCCAGGGGAGGTTGGCGGGGTCGCGCTCTTCGAAGACCTTGATGGTCTTGTCTCCGACGGTGATGGAGTCTGCGGTGTACGAGACGTCCTCGGTCAGCACGCCGCCGACGGAGTCGTACTTGAGGAGGTGCGCCAGCGACTTGTTGTCGGTGAGGTCGTTCACCGCCACGATTTCGAGGTCGGCACCCTGCGCGAGAGCCGCGCGAAGGTAGTTGCGTCCGATACGGCCGAAGCCGTTGATTCCGATCTTGACGGTCACGGAATATCTCCTGAATCAGTTGTGCGCGAGAAGCGCGTGATTGCGATGTTCGCTGGCGGACAACGGCGTCCCGGTGGGGTGTCCCACCGGGACGCCGCACCGTTTACGACAGTACCAGCAGACCCGAGGTCTTCTCCCGGGCGGCCGCGAAGCGCTTCTGAGCGTCGTCCCAGTTGGCGATGTTCCAGAAGGCCTTCACGTAGTCCGCGCGGACGTTCTTGTAGTCGAGGTAGTAGGCGTGCTCCCAGACGTCGAGCAGGAGGATCGGAACGGTCCCCGCCACGATCTGGCCCTGCTGGTCGAAGAACTGCTGGATGACGAGGTTCTCACCGATCGAGTCCCAGAACAGACCCGCCCAGCCCGAGCCCTGCACACCGAGGGCCGCAGCGGTGAACTGCGCGCGGAACGCGTCGAACGAACCGAACTGGTCGTCGATCGCGGACTCGAGGTCGCCGGTGGGCTTGTCGCCCCCGTTGGGCGAGAGGTTGGTCCAGAAGATCGAGTGGTTCGTGTGACCGCCGAGGTTGAAGGCGAGGTCCTTCTGCAGGCGGTTGATGTTGGCGAAATCGCCCTTCTCGCGCGCTTCGGCGAGGAGGTCGAGAGTGGTGTTGGCGCCGTTGACGTAGGTCTGGTGGTGCTTGCTGTGGTGCAGCTCCATGATGGTCGCACTGATGTGCGGCTCCAGCGCCGAGTAGTCGTAGGGCAGTTCGGGCAGCGTGTACTTCGCCATGATCTCAACTTCCGAATCGGGCGCCGCCGAGACCTCTTCGCCGAAACGACGTGCCGAGGAACCGAGCAGCGAGGGTGACGATTTCATCCTACTGAGGGGTAACCACGGCGCACCGGGGTTGCTTCCCCGAATGACGGAAGATAGGCGCCCGGGCGCGTCGGACGACGCTGTTCGGGATGCCGGCGACCCGCGCATCGCGGCCGACGCGAAGGAACCGGTCGCCTGCGACAGCGCTCTGCGGGCTCAGCCCTCGGCGCCGACCGGCACAGCGGCTTCGGTGCCGGGAATGCCCTCGACCTCGGCCTTCTTGTCAGCCATCGCGAGAAGGCGGCGGATGCGGCCGGCGACGGCGTCCTTGGTGAGGGGCGGATCGGCGTGGTGGCCGAGCTCGTCGAGGCTCGCGTCCCGGTGGGCGAGACGCAGCTCACCCGCCTGCTGCAGATGAGCCGGCACCTCGTCGCCGAGGATCTCGAGCGCGCGCTCCACACGGGCGCACGCGGCGACGGCAGCCTGCGCCGAGCGGCGGAGATTGGCGTCGTCGAAGTTCACGAGGCGGTTGACGCCCGCGCGCACCTCGCGGCGCTGACGCATCTGATCCCACTCCCCTGCGGTGCGACGAGCGCCCATCTCGTAGAGGGCTCCGCGGATCGCTTCGCCGTCGCGCACGACGACGCGCGGGACACCTCGAACCTCGCGGGCCTTGGCGGGGATGCCGATGCGGTGGCCCGCGCCCACGAGGGCCATGGCCGCCTCGGACGAGGGGCACGAGATCTCGAGGGCCGCTGATCGGCCCGGGTCGCTGAGGGAACCCGCCGCGAGGAAGGCCCCGCGCCAGATGGCGCTGAGATCGGGTCGCGAGCCGGTGGTGAGCTTGTTCGGCAGCCCGCGCACCGGGCGACGACGCTGGTCGAGGAGACCGGTCTGACGGGCCAGGGTCTCACCGGCCTCGATCACACGCACGGCGTAGAGGCCGCCCGCGCGTCCTCCCGAGCCCTGCACGTGGTGCAGCTCGGGGCGCACGCCGTAGAGCTCCATGAGGTCGCGGGCCACGCGACGCGCGAGGATGTCGGAGTCGAGCTCGGCCTCCACCGCGACGCGGTTGGCGATGGAGTGCAAGCCACCGGAGAAGCGCAGGAGGGCCGTCAGCTCGGCGACGCGCGCGGTCGGGCGCGGGTCGCGAACGGTGATGAGTTCGGCCTTCACGTCGGCGGTCAGCGGCACGGTTCTCCTCGGGTGGGGCGGCGGGGACGACGGTACAGCCTACTCGCGACCGAGGTCGCGGTGAGCCACGCGGACGGCCACCCCGGGCACATCGGACAGACGTGCAGCCAACTCACGGGCCATCACCACCGAACGGTGTTTACCGCCCGTGCAGCCCACCGCCACGACGGAATGCCGCTTGTTCTCGCGCTGATACCCCTCCATAACGGGGCGCAGCGCCGCCGCGTAGGCGTCGAGGAACTCCGATGCGCCCTCTTGAGCCAGCACGTATTCCCTCACGCGGGGGTCTTCGCCGGTGAGGGCTCTCAGGTCGTCGTTCCAGAACGGATTCGGCAGGAACCGCATGTCGGCCACGAGATCGACGTCGGGCGGCAGACCGTACTTGAAGCCGAAGCTCATGAGCGTGACGGTGTGCCGCGCTGCTCCCTCGTCGCCGAAGAGCGACACCGTCCGCAGGGACAGTTGGTGCACGTTCAACGCCGAGGTGTCGATCACGACGTCGGCCGCCTCGCGCACGGGGGCCAGTCGCTCGCGCTCGCGATGGATCCCATCGAGGATCGTGCCGTCATGCTGCAGAGGGTGCGGTCGGCGCACGGCTTCGAACCGCCTCACGAGCGCCGCGTCACTGGCATCCAGGAACACCACCCGCACCTGACGGTTCGCCTGCAGGGTCCGCATCGCCTCGGGCAGGTCGCCGAAGAGCGACCGGCCGCGCACATCCACCACCACTGCCACCCGCGGAACGGCTCCGCCGGCGAGCTCGGTGAGCTCGAGCAAAGGGCGCAGCATGCGCGGCGGGAGGTTGTCGACCACGTACCAGTCGAGGTCTTCGAGGGCGTTGGCGACCGTGGATCGCCCGGCACCCGACATGCCGGTGACGATCAGCACCTCTCCTGGCTCGTCGTTGCGTGCCGGTTCCATGGGCGATCGCCTCCCGTCGTGTGGTCCCAGCCTACCCAGCAAGATGCGCGTGGATGGCCGCGGCCAGGGTCGGGCCGATGCCCGGCAGCGCCGTGATCTCCTCCGCGGTGGCGTTCTTGAGCGCCGAGACCGAACCGAAGTGCCGCAGAAGCGCCTTGATGCGGGTGTCGCCGAGACCCGGCACCTCCGCGAGCACGCTCGTGATGTCTCGTTTCCGGCGCTTGCGCTGATGCACGATCGCGAACCGGTGGGCCTCGTCGCGCAGGCGCTGCAGCAGGTACAACGCCTCCGAGGTGCGAGGCAGGATGACCGGGTACTCCTCCCCCGGCAGCCAGACCTCCTCCAGACGCTTGGCGATGCCGCACAACGCGATCTCCTCGTGCCCCGCATCGGCGAGGGCACGCGCTGCGGCGGCGACCTGCGGCTGACCGCCGTCGACCACGAGCAGCTGGGGCCGGTAGGCGAAACGCGGACGCTTTCGCGCGGTCACGACCTCGCCGTCGGCCGTGGCCTCTTCGGAGTCAGGGGCGGCCACGATCGCGCCGTCGATCGTTTCGGGTTCGATCTCGTCGGGGCGGTCGAGGTACGCGAGGCGCCGGCTGAGCACCTGGTACATCGAGTCGGTGTCGTCCGTCGTCTCGGCGACGCCGAAGGAGCGGTACTGGTCCTTGCGTGGGAGACCGTCTTCGAAGACGACCATGGATGCCACGACGTTGGTGCCCGAGAGGTGGGAGATGTCGAAGCATTCGATGCGCAGCGGAGCCTCGGTCAGGCCGAGCGCTTCCTGGATATCGGTGAGAGCCTGCGACCGGGCGACGTAATCGCTGGTGCGGCGGGTCTTGTGGAGCATCAGCGCCTGTTGCGCGTTCAGGGTCGCCGTCTTGAGCAGATCGGCCTTGCGACCGCGTTGGGCGATCTGCAGGGTCACCGGTCGGCCGCGTCGCTCGCGCAGCCAGTCCTCGAGCTGCTCGGCGTCGTCGGGGAGCTCGGGAACGAGCACCTGGCGCGGGATGTCGCCGGCGTCGGCGTCTCCGTACGTTCGCTGGAGCACCTGGTCGACGAGATCGGCTCCGGAGATGTCGATCTCCTTCTCGATGGTCGTCGCGCGCACGCCGCGCACGCGTCCGCCGCGGACGACGAAGTGCTGCACGGTCGCGGCGAGTTCGTCTTCCGCGATGCCGAAGAGATCGGCATCCGTATCCGATGCGAGGACGAGCGCGCTCTTTCCGAGCACCGCGTCGATGGCCTGGAGGCGATCGCGGTAGTGCGCGGCGGATTCGTAGTCCATCGCGGCCGAGGCCTCTTTCATGCGGGCGGTGAGCTCGCGCGTGAAACGCTGATCGCCGCCGGACATGAACGCGATGAAGTCGTCGACGACGGCGCGGTGCTCTTCGATCGTCACCTTCATCGAGCACGGGCCGCCGCAACGACCGATCTGCCCCGGGAAACAGGGGCGACCGGATGCCATGGCTTTCTTGTACGAGGAGTCGCTGCACGTGCGGATCGGGAAGACCTTGATCATCAGGTCGATCGTGTCGTGCACGGCCCACACCTTCGGATACGGACCGAAGTACTTCGCCCCGCGGATCTTGTGGTTGCGCGTGACGATGACGCGCGGGGCCTCGTCGGCGAGGGTGATCGCCATGAACGGGTAGGACTTGTCGTCGCGATAGCGGACGTTGAAGGGCGGATCGAACTCCTTGATCCACATGAACTCCAGCTGCAAGGAGTCGATATCGCTCGGGACCACCGTCCACTCGACGCTCGCCGCCGTGGTCACCATGCGACGCGTGCGCTCGTGGAGCGAATGCAAGGGAGCGAAGTAGTTCGATAGTCGCGCGCGCAGGTTTTTCGCCTTGCCGACGTACAGCACGCGCCCCTCGGCATCCCGGAACCGGTAGACCCCCGGGTTGGTGGGGATCTCACCGGCTTTCGGGCGGTACGACAGGTGCGAGACCCGTTCTCTCGGGGCCACGCTCAGCCCGCCGCGCTCACGAGCTCTCGCTCGGCGTCGCCGCTGTCGACCGCGGCGGTGTTGCGCTGCGTGCCGGTACGGCCGGTCTCGAGGAGCTCTGCCAGGAACGAGCCGGTGTGGCTGCCCTCGACCTTCGCGACCTGCTCGGGAGTTCCCGTGGCAACGATCGTGCCTCCGCCGGCGCCTCCCTCGGGGCCGAGGTCGATGACCCAGTCCGAGCTCTTGATGACGTCGAGGTTGTGTTCGATCACGATGACGGTGTTGCCCTTGTCGACGAGGCCGTTCAAGACCTTGAGCAGCAGCGAGACGTCCTCGAAGTGCAGACCCGTGGTGGGCTCGTCGAGCACGTAGATCGACCGGCCGTTGCTCCGACGCTGCAGCTCGGTCGCGAGCTTGACGCGCTGCGCCTCACCGCCCGACAGCGTGGTCGCCGACTGCCCCAGACGGACGTATCCGAGACCCACGTCGACGAGGGTCTTGAGATAGCGGTGGATCGCCTGGATGGGCTCGAAGAACTCCGCCGCCTCGGAGATCGGCATCTCGAGGACCTCGGCGATGTTCTTCCCCTTGTAGTGCACCGAGAGGGTGTCGCGGTTGTACCGCTTGCCGTGGCATACCTCGCAGTCGACGTAGACGTCGGGGAGGAAGTTCATCTCGATCTTGAGCGTGCCGTCGCCCGAACACGCCTCGCAGCGCCCGCCCTTGACGTTGAAGCTGAAGCGCCCGGCCTGGTAGCCGCGCACCTTCGCCTCGGGCGTCTCGGCGAACAGGCTGCGGATGCGGTCGAAGACCCCGGTGTAGGTCGCCGGGTTCGAGCGCGGGGTGCGCCCGATCGGCGCCTGATCGACGTGCACGACCTTGTCGAGGTTGTCGAGACCGGTCACGCGCGTGTGCTTGCCCGGAACGCGACGCGCACCGTTCAGCTTCGAGGCGAGGACTTCGTACAGGATGCCGTTCACCAGCGTCGACTTGCCCGAACCGCTCACGCCGGTCACCGCCGTCAGCACCCCCAGGGGGAAGTCGGCCGTGACGTTCTGCAGGTTGTTCTCGCGCGCGCCGACCACCGTGACCTGACGCTTCTTGTCGATCTTGCGGCGCTTCTTCGGCGCCTCGATCGATCGGCGGCCGGAGAGGTAGGCACCCGTCAGGGAGTTCTCGTCGGTCAGCAGGCCGGAGAGCGGACCGGAGTGCACGACATTGCCGCCGTCGACGCCGGCGCGGGGCCCGATGTCGACGACCCAGTCGGCCGCGTGGATGGTCTCTTCGTCGTGCTCGACCACGATGAGCGTGTTGCCGAGGTCGCGCAGAGTCTCGAGCGTCTGGATGAGGCGGCGGTTGTCGCGCTGATGCAGACCGATCGAGGGCTCATCGAGCACGTAGAGCACGCCGGTCAGCCCCGACCCGATCTGTGTGGCGAGGCGAATGCGCTGCGCTTCTCCGCCCGAGAGCGTGCCGGCCGCGCGGCCGAGGCTCAGGTAGTTCAGGCCCACCTGCAGCAGGAAGTCGAGTCGCGCGCGGATCTCACGCAACACCGCCGCGGCGATCGTGGCCTCGCGGTCGGTCAGCGTCAGCTGCGAGAAGAACTCCCGCGCATCGGCGAGGCTCATGCGCGAGGCCGCCGCGATCGAGGTGCCGTCGACGAGCACCGCGAGAACCTCGGGCTTGAGCCGATCGCCGTCGCACACCGCGCAAGGCACCTCGCGGAGGTACTCCGACCAGCGCTGGCGCTGGGTGTCGGACTCGGCCTGCAGGTACTGACGCTCGATGTAGGGCACGACGCCCTCGAAGCCCGACGAGTACCGCATCTCGCGGCCGTAGCGGTTCTTCCACTTGACCGTGACCTTGTAGTTCTCACCGCGGAGCACCGCCTGCTGCACGTCGTGCGAGAGGTCCTTCCACGGCGTGTCGAGCGAGAACTCCAGATCGCGCGCGAGCCCCTCGAGAAGCCGCTCGTAGTACTGGAAGAGCCCCTTGCCCTGGGTCGTCCACGGCAGGATCGCGCCGTCGCGGATGGAGAGCTCCTCGTCGCCCAGCATGAGGTCGACGTCGACCGACATGCGCGTTCCGAGGCCGGAGCAGACGGGGCACGCACCGAAGGGCGCGTTGAACGAGAACGTGCGCGGTTCGATCTCGGTGAGCTGCAGCGGGTGCCCGTTGGGGCACGCCAGCTTCTCGGAAAACGACTGCCAGGCGTCATCGCCCTCTTCGTCGACGTAATTGACCTGCATGATGCCGCCGGCGAGCCCCATCGCCGTCTCGACGGAGTCGGTCACGCGGCTGAGGTTGTCTCCGGATGCCACGAGTCGGTCGACGACGACCGCGATGTCGTGCTTGTAGCTCTTCTTCAGCGTCGGGGGCTCGGCCAGCTGCACCAGCTCGCCATCGACCACCGCACGGGCGTAGCCCTTCGCGCTGAGCTCCTTGAAGAGGTCGACGAACTCCCCCTTCTTCTGAGTGACCACGGGGGCGACGATCTGGTAGCGCGTGCGCTCGGGAAGCTCCATGAGCTGGTCGGCGATCTGCTGGACCGTCTGCCGCTGGATGCGCGCTCCGCAGTCGGGGCAGTGGGGCACGCCGACGCGCGCCCAGAGCAGACGCATGTAGTCGTGGATCTCGGTGATCGTGCCGACCGTCGAGCGGGGGTTGCGGTTGGTCGACTTCTGGTCGATGGAGACCGCGGGACTCAGCCCCTCGATGAAGTCGACGTCGGGACGGTCGACCTGCCCGAGGAACTGTCGCGCGTACGCGCTGAGCGACTCCACATAGCGGCGCTGGCCCTCCGCGAAGATGGTGTCGAAGGCGAGGCTCGACTTTCCCGAGCCCGACAGACCGGTGAAGACGACGAGCGAATCACGCGGGATGTCGAGGTCGACGTTCTTCAGGTTGTGGACGCGTGCACCCCGGACACTCAGCTTTCCACTGGTACCGGAATTCGCGGACGGCGAGGGAGAGACGACAGGAACGATGGGCACCTGTTAAGTCTAGGTCGGACCTCCGACATCGGCCCCGGGTTCGCCCCGGGCGCACGGATGTGCGAGAGTGCGGCACGCGTCGCGCCGCAGGCCCGCCGTGCGGCTCAGCCCTTCGACGGCCCGGCGAAAGGAGCGAGCCCGTCGCGAAGCGCTGCGAGAGCGTCCGCGTCGACGCCGACCCGCGCCATGATCTTGCCCGGTACCTCGAGGGCTGCAGCCCGCAGCGCTCGACCTTCGTCGGTGAGGTCGATGTCGAGCACGCGCTCGTCGTCGCTGCGGCGCGCGCGAGCGACCCTCCCCTGCGCCTCGAGGCGCTTGACCAGCGGCGACAGGGTGGCAGGCTCCATCGCGAGTTCCGCGGCCAGGGCGCCGAGCGAGCGAGGCGCCTGATCCCACAGCGCCAGCATCACCAGGTACTGCGGGTGCGTCAGACCGAGCGGCTCCAGCACGGGTCGGTAGATCGACACGACGTTGCGCGCCGCCGTCACCAGGGCGAAACAGACCTGGTTCTCGAGCTTGAGCGGGTCGTTCACGCGCCCTCCTCCCAATTAGTTAGTACACTAATGATCATGACACAAAAGGATGCCGACCGTCCGCCCCTGCGCGAGCGTGTCCGCGAGGCCGGCGGTTGGTACCAGTACCTCAACACGCGTCTCATTCGCGTCGCCGGTCCCGCGTCCGTCGGCCCCTACGAAACCACTCCGGAGCCCGTCCGGACGGGACGCCCCTGTCCGCTGTGCGGGCACGCGATGACGGAGCATTCCGTCGACCGCTCGGGGCCGAAGCCGTTGCTGCACTGCCCGTGACGCACTGACGGCGCACCCACCATTCGCCGCCGACGAGGACGCCACCTCCCCGGCGACCGAAGCCGCATGAGCATTCCATCCGAACGCGCACGGAGGGCGATCGCGCGCTCGACGCCGCCGACGCCCAGAGTGACGAGCGTGACGCGCCGGCGCACGACGAGTTCCGCGTGTCAGAACCCGCGGGCTCAGGCGTGACCGGCGCGCTCCATGGCGCGCAGCTCTTTCTTCATGTCCTGAACCTCGTCACGTAGTCGTCCGGCGAGCTCGAACTTCAGCTCGGCTGCGGCCGCGAGCATCTGCTGGGTCAGATCCGCGATCGTGGACTCGAGCTGATCCGCGCCCTCCGCCGCGATGCCGGTGCGCCGTAAGGACGGGGTCGGCGATTTCCCCTTCCCGGACTTGTCGTTGCGCGACAGCAGGTTCTTGGTGTCGGACGCCTCTCGGTTGAGCACCTCGGTGATGTCGGCGATCTTCTTCCGCAGCGGCTGCGGGTCGATCCCGTGCTCGGTGTTGTAGGCGATCTGCTTCTCGCGACGGCGCTCGGTCTCTTCGATCGCCTTGCTCATCGAGTCGGTCATCTTGTCGGCGTACATGTGCACCTGACCCGAGACGTTTCGGGCCGCGCGACCGATCGTCTGGATGAGCGACGTGCCGCTGCGGAGGAAGCCCTCTTTGTCGGCGTCGAGGATCGCTACCAGCGACACCTCGGGAAGGTCGAGACCCTCACGAAGGAGATTGATGCCCACGAGGACGTCGTAGACACCGGCGCGCAACTCGGTCAACAGCTCGACGCGGCGGAGCGTATCGACGTCGGAGTGCAGGTAGCGCACGCGCACCCCGTGCTCTCCGAGGAAGTCGGTGAGCTCCTCGGCCATCTTCTTCGTGAGCGTCGTCACCAGTACGCGCTCATCGCGCTCCACACGCAGACGGATCTCTTCGAGCAAGTCGTCGATCTGCCCCTTCGAGGGCTTCACGATGATCTCGGGATCGACGAGACCGGTCGGGCGGATGATCTGCTCCACCACCCCGTCGGCTATGCCCATCTCGTAGCGGCCGGGCGTCGCCGACAGGTACACCGTCTGACCGACGCGCTCCTTGAACTCGTCCCAGCGGAGTGGGCGGTTGTCCATCGCGCTCGGGAGGCGGAATCCATGCTCCACCAGGGTGCGCTTACGGGATGCGTCGCCCTCGTACATCGCACCGATCTGCGGCACGGTCACGTGCGACTCGTCGATGACGAGCAGGAAATCATCGGGGAAGAAGTCGAGGAGCGTGTGCGGCGGATCCCCCGGCATGCGACCGTCCATGTGCCGCGAGTAGTTCTCGATACCCGAGCAGAACCCGAGCTGCTGGAGCATCTCGAGGTCGAAGGTCGTGCGCATCCTCAGACGCTGCGCCTCGAGGAGCTTGCCCTGCGACTCGAACTCTTTGAGGCGCTCCTCGAGTTCGTGCTCGATCGTGCCGATCGCGCGTTGCACCGTCTCGGTTCCCGCGACGTAGTGAGACGCGGGGAAGATCGGCACGGAGTCCATCTTCTCGATCACATCTCCGGTCAGCGGGTGCAGGAGGTACAACGCCTCGATCTCGTCGCCGAACATCTCGATGCGGATCGCGTACTCCTCGTACACCGGGATGATCTCGATCGTGTCACCGCGCACGCGGAAGTTGCCGCGCGAGAAATCGACGTCGTTGCGGTTGTACTGCATCGAGATGAACTTGCGGATGAGGGCGTCACGGTCGTAGCGCTCGCCCACTTGCAGGGCGACCATGGCGCGCAGGTACTCCTCGGGCGCACCGAGGCCGTAGATGCACGAGACCGTCGAGACCACCACGACATCTCGGCGCGAGAGCAACGAGTTCGTCGTCGAATGGCGCAGGCGCTCGACCTCCGCGTTGATCGAGCTGTCCTTCTCGATGAAGGTGTCCGTCTGCGGGACGTACGCCTCGGGCTGGTAGTAGTCGTAGTACGAGACGAAGTACTCGACGGCATTGTTCGGCATGAGTTCGCGGAACTCGTTCGCCAGTTGCGCCGCGAGCGTCTTGTTGTGCGCCAGCACCAGCGTCGGCCGTTGCACCTGTTCGACGAGCCAAGCTGTCGTCGCCGATTTTCCGGTACCGGTCGCACCCAGCAGCACGACGTCGGTCTCACCCGCGTTGATGCGCCCCGCGAGCTCGGCGATCGCCTGTGGCTGATCACCGGAGGGGGTGTACTCGCTGATGACCTCGAAGGGGCGGACGGAGCGCGTGGCCTGCATGCTTCCAGCGTAGGCGGGGCCTCCGACATCGGGGGCGGGTTGCGTTCGCCGTGCGCGAGCGCTCGGCCTCTGTACGCCGGGTCAGGCCCCTCGGTTCCACCGTTCCCAGAGCTCGTCGACCTGCCGACGGGTGGCATCCAGGTCTATCGACGTGTCGATGACGACGTCGGCCAGCGCGAGCCGATCCTCCTCACTCGCCTGCGAGCCGATGCGGGCACGCGCCTCGGCCTCGGTGAGGCCGCGACTCTCGACGAGACGTCGCACGCGAAGCTCCGCGGGGCAGTGCGCCACCACGACGAGGTCCCAGGAGTCGGCGCCGCGGGCCTCGGCGAGCAGCGGCACGTCGTACACGATCACTGCGGCCGGGTCGGCGGCGCGGGCTTCGGCGAACCGGCGCTCCGACTCGATCCGCACCGCCGGGTGCACCAGAGCGTTCAAACGCGCGAGCCGATCGGGGTGCCCGAACACGAGAGACCCGAGCGCGGGCCGATCGAGCGAGCCGTCCGGGCGCAGCACCCCCGCACCGAACTCCCCCGCGATCTCCTCGAGCACGGCGGATCCGGGAGCCTGCACTTCCCGCACGATGGCGTCCGCGTCGACGACGACGGCTCCACGGTCGGCGAGAAGGGCGGCGATGGTGGACTTGCCGGAGGCGATCCCACCCGTCAACGCGAGAAGAGGCACTCGACGAGGATGCCACATCCGCACGTCCTTCCACCGGGGAGGCGTGCCGCCGCCCCGTCGTCTAAAATCCCCCCAGGCCGCTCGCCCGAATCGGCCCGACGAAAGCTCCGCCATGACCGCATTGCACACCACGGTGGTGATAGAGGACGACCTCGACATCCGCCTCCTCGTGACGGCGGTGCTCGAGAGCGCCGGATACGTCGTCCACGCGGCAGCCACGGGCCTCGACGGTATCGAACTCGTCCGCCGACACGACCCGATCGTGACGACGCTCGACGTGAGCATGCCGGGCATAGACGGCTTCGAGACCGCTCGCCGCATCCGTACCTTTAGCGACACCCGCATCCTCATGGTGAGCGCGAGAGCGGACGAGGACGAACAGCGGGCGGGGCGCGAGGCCGGTGCCGACGATTACCTCACCAAGCCGTTCCGTCCCCGCGAACTCCGTCAGCGAGTCGCCGAGCTCGCCCAGTCGGCACGGGGCTGAGTCCCGCTCTCACGCGAGACCGAACGCCTGCTCCCCCGTCGCCGCGGCACGGGCGGCGGCCTCGTCGGCGCGGCTCGTGAGGGCTTGCGCACGGTAGCCGTGATCTGCGGCCAATGCCACTCCGACGCCCACCGCCGGTACGACGGCCGCGCCCAGTCGCGCGAGATCCGCGACCACCCGTTCGTGCAAGACGCGAGCGGCGCGACGGACATCTGTCGTCGGCGTCGTCGTGAACGCGACCGCGAGGCCGGCGGCATCCGTCTCCCCCACCAACGCCATCGTCGGCGCATGCCGCCGCACTGCGGCGCGCACCTCGAGAGCCAGGCGTTCGGCGTCGTCGGGGCCGAAGGCCACCGCGACGCGCTTGAGATCGTCGATGCGGATGCCGATCACACACACTCCCTCGCCGGCGGCCTGTGCGCGAGTGCAGATGATGGCGAGAGTGGCCTCGAAGGATTCGCGGAACAGCACGCCGTTGGTATCGACCGCGAGTCGTCGTGTCTCCGCCGTTCCGCGAAGGGCCGACTCATTCGCCCGGAGCACCGAAGTCACCACGACCGCCGCGATCAGAAGCGAGATCGTGAGGAACGCCGAGACGCGCGTATCGAAGACGTTGCGGAACAGATCGCTGTCGGGTCCGAGCCACAGGAACACCACGACACGCGCGAGGAACCACACCGTTTCGATCGCGAGCACCGCGGTCAGGCCCGAGGAACTCCATCGCCGGCCGATGGCCGCGCGTCGCGTCTCGATCGCTCCGGTGGCCGCGAACACGGCATTGCCCAGGAAGAAGGGCACTGCCCCCGCCCACGAGCCGCCTTCGGGACCCGCGACGAGAGCCGAGACGACCACGACGATCACCGTCGCGCTGAGAAAGAGCGCCGGGCGGCGCACAGGTCGCCCGTTGAAGGCGACGCAGCCCAGCCAGATGAAACCCGTCGCCGCGACGAACGCGCCGTTGCCCACCGCGACCGCGAAGTACACGTCGGGCAGGAGCAGCCACGCCAGGTAGCACGTCGCCGAGAACGTGCCGGACAGGTAGGCGCTCGCCCACAGACGCCCGGGCAGCCCGTCCTTGAGCATGAGCGTGTCGAGCAGGTACATCACCGTCGAGGCGACGATGACCAGCGTCGCCGCCGCCTGCAGGGTGAGGACGTCGAAGTTCACGGGGTCTCCCTCGGTTGGCGGGGTAGCCGGACGATGAAGGTCGCACCTTCACCCGCCGCCGTATTCACGGTGATCTCGCCCCCATGGGCGCGGACGAGGTCACGGCTGATGGCCAGCCCCAGGCCGCTGCCATGGGTCGAGGATTTGCGTACGGCATCGCCCCGGAAGAAGCGCTCGAACAAGCGCCCCTGCTCGCTCGCGCTGATCCCCGGCCCGTCGTCGGAGATCGTCACCGTCACCGAGTGCGGATCGTCGTCGACCGACACGAGGACCGAACCCCCGCGCGGGTTGTACTTGACGGCATTCGACATCAGATTGTCGATGACCTGGCGAACGCGACGTCCGTCCACCAGAGCCTGCGCGGGCGGGAGCGTGCCCGTCTCGATCCGGATGCCTCGGTCATGTGCCCGCGGAGCGATCGACTCGATCGCCGAGCGGACGATGGCGGAGACGTCGGTGGGGCGGAGGTCGAGTTCGACGCCGAAGCCCTCGCGTGAGGTGGACGACACCGCGAGGATGTCTGCGACGAGCTCGAGCAACCGCGAGGCGTTGCGCTCAGCGACCTCCAATCGGTCACGCGTGCCGAGGTCGAGGGTCTCGTCGTCGAGAGCGAGCTCGAGGTAACCGATGATCGAGGTCAGCGGCGTGCGCAACTCGTGCGAGACACTCGCCACGAGGTCCTCGCGGGCGCGGCGCGCCTGCTCCTCCACGGTGACGTCACGAGACACCACCACCCCACCGACCTCCCCGCTATCGCTCTCGGGCAGACGTCGCGAGGTGACGCTGAGGGCACGGCGGTCCTCACCGGGTGAGCCGTACCAGACCACCTCCGCCTCGAAGGCCTCGCCCGATCGCGCGCGCGCCAGCGGCGCGGCATCGGGGGCGATCGCCGTGGAGCCGTCGGCGGCGAACACGGCGATCTCGCGTCCGAAGGCGTCGGTGCTGTTCAGCAGGAGCCCGTGGGCGGTGTTGGTGACCGAGAACTCCCCCGAGGGAGTGATGCGCGTCACGCCGAAGTCGACGGCATCCAGGACTTCGGTCACCAGGTCTTCCTGGCGCCGGGCGCGATCGAGAGCGCGACGTAGCTCAGCCGATTGCTTCTCGAGCAGGACGCGTTGAGCGCGACCGCGGCGCGCGGTGAGGGCGGCCATCGATGCGAGCGCCGTGACCGTGAACGGCAGGACCAACGTCGACGACGAGAACCGCTGCAGGTCATCCGTCACGAGCTGATGGACCATGACGACCGAAACCGTCAGCGAGACGGCGATGATCCCGCGAAGGCCGAACACCGTCCCGATCCAGATCGCGGGGAAGGTCCACAGCAGGCCGAGACCCGACATCGGAGCGCTCTCGCGCATCGCAGCGATCGCCACGACGTCGACGATGGGGAGCAGCCCGACCACCCACCTCGGCATCCCCTGCCACGGAACCAGGACGGCCGCGATCGCCCCCGCGAAGACGAGGGCGGTGCCCGCGAAGAACAGCGACGCGTGGACGACCTGCCCGACCGCGATCGACACGACCACACCCAGGAGGGTCGCCGCAGCGAGCAACGTCTGACTCGCCATGATGCTGCGGCGCAGACCGTAGCGCTCGCTCGAGGTCGGGGGCGCCATGGCCTCGACGATAGCGTTTCGCTCACGTCGGGCACCGTCAGAGCACCGCGGCACGCCGTTCAGCGAGTGTTCACGCCCCGACCCACGGGGTCAGAAGCCGAAATCGCCCCCGAAATCCCCACCGAGATCGCCTCCGCCGGCGTCGATCGCCCCCGGGTCGGCGCCTCCGGGATCGGACATCGCGGGGTCGGGCTGCGCATCCGCCGCCGCACCGTCGGCGTAGCCCGCGTCGTACCCCGGATCGAACATCGCCCCGACGAGAGCCGAGCCGACGACGTATCCGCCGATGGTTCCGAGCATCGACGCCCCGAGCATGGAGCCGAATCCCGGGCCGTTCGAGAACCCCCGTCCCCCGAAAGTGCGCTCCATGAAGCCGGGCTGCGAGTACTCCGCTCGCGTGGCCGCACGGGCCAGAGTGGCCGGGTCGTCACTCGCGGGACGCTCCGCGGGAGCCAGCCCCGACGACAACTCGGCGAGAACCTGCTGACGCTGCCCCTGGGTCAAGCGGCCGAAGGCCTCGGCGTGCACCTGCTCGACGGTCTCGGGCGGAGCCGTGCGCAAGAGGTACCGGTAGCGCTCGATGGCCTGACGGTCGTCTTCGGATCCGGATGCCGGGGGCCCCGGCGCCGCAGCCTGCGCCGGCGGAGGTGCGTACCGGCCGCCCGCCTCGCGGGATCCGCTCACCGGAACGTGCGGCGTCGGAACCTCGGGGGTGCGCCGCGACGTTTCGTCGCCGGAGCCGAACAGTCGGTCGAACAGTCCCATGGTGTCGCCTCTCGAGTCGTGTCCCCGAACCCTAAAGCCCGGCGCTCAGAAGCTCCTGGGTCTTGCGCGCTGCATGCACGGCGTTCCGGTGAGCTGTCCGGAGCGGCAGCCGAGACGGCACCATCGAGAGAGTCCGAACCCCCGGACCCCTCATCCGCTCCGTGCGATCGCCGCGCTCGTCCAGCGGGCGTAGAGGGCCCATGGGTCGTCGACGCCCGCGGCCAGCCCGGTCACGTGCGCATCGAGTGCCGGGCTCCGGCGGAACCACTCGGTCCTGCCGAAGCGCTCCTCAGCGAAGAGGGCATGGCGGCGGCGCTCCAGCGAACGGTCCCCCGGCTCGAGAGCGAGAAGCTCGTCGTGCCAGATCGCCGAGAGCCGTTGACGGGGGCTCGCGGTGGTGCCGATCTTGATGCGGTCCTCGAACCTCAGGTAGTAGACCACGTCCACTCGTGGGGGTGGGAGTTCGTCGTCGACGGTTTCCCCGTGCCGCCACTCGCACACCGCGCACAGCCACCCGCTCGGCCATCGCACGCCCAGGCGCGAGCCGCAGAGCCGACAGGGCGACGGCAGAACATCGGTCACCCCCTCGGTCGAAGCCGCCCAGTCCGCGCTGACGGCCAGGTGCCACACGCACAGGGTCACCGGCGCAAGAGGATCGGACGGCTCGTGACACTCCGGCACGAGGCAGTCAGGGGTGGACATGCGCTCACGCTATGCCCGACCCCCGACATCGCTTCAGTCCTCGATGACCGGAGGCTCCAGCACGAGGAAAAGGCCGGCGTAGGGACCGAGCTCGAGCGAGAAGCTCTGCAGCTCGTCCACGCGGCCGACGGCTTCACCCGTCGCCGCGTCGATCGCCGTGCTCTGGGGAACGAGCCACTCGGAGCGTACGGTGCCCTCGATCGTCTCGCCCGAGAAGTTCAGCACCGTGATCTGCAGGGGGGCCGCCTGGTCTCGCCGATCGCCCCCGTCGAGACGGTGCACCATCACGAGCATGCTGGGGTGACCGACCTGTGGAATGTCGACCTGCGAGGCGATGGCGATGCCGTGGTCGCCGCGGATCCGCAGGATCTCCTTCAGCCCTGACAGGAAGGACTCCGGGTCCTCCTGCTGCCGTCCGAGCGAGCCGTACAGCGAACGCGCGCGCGGCACGCCCGACATCGACGACGACGCCTCGGGCGCCACATCGAGCAGGTCGTGCGCTCCGCGCTCGATCCAACGGGTGTCGCCCGTCGAGATCAGGTGCCGCACATCGTCGGCGGGAAGCGTGAGCGAACCGGTGAGATCCCACCCGGACAACGCGAAGACGCCCGGCTGCCACGAGTTGTACTTCGCCAGCAGCAGGTGCGCGTCGCGGATCGCCGGGATGTCCTCGTCGGAGATGTCGTCGAGGGTCGCCTTTCCCTGCGTGGCGGCGATGAGGGATGCCGAGGTGCACGCGATCCCGTTCTGCGTGAAGACGAGATTGTAGTCGGCCTCGACCGTGAGCTTCTCGGTCAGCTCGGCGCGCACCATCTCGGCGATCTCGCCGCCGGTGTGCTCCTCGTGGCGGAAGGGGTAGACGGTGTCGCGGTGCGTCGTCGCCCAGTGCACGAGCTCGTAGGTCAACTCGTCGTGATTCTGCATGCCGTGCACGAGCTGCACGGGCTCGACGCCGGTCTCGAGGGCCGTGGTCAGCGCAAGACGCAGGAATTCGGTGTTCGCCGTGGCGAGAGCGTGGTGATACCCGGGCCGCGTCACGAAGTCATACGAGAGGTCGGCGCCGACCGCACTGGTGTCGCGGATGTCCTCCATCGTCAGGTTCAGCTCCTGGAAGGTGAAACCGCCCACCTTGCGCACCATACCGGCGATGATGTGGTTCGCTGCATGGGAGAGCGGATGGCCCTCCGACCACGCCGGCAGACCCTCCGCGCTCTTCTCGACCCCGAGGAAACCGTTGGCATCGAGGCGAAGCGCACTCGTGCCGAGGTCGCCGAGCGAGTGCAGCGCGTCTCCGATCACGAGCCGCATCCCCGCGAACGTCGGGTCCAGCCAGTTGATGGACGGCTGCCCCTCTTTGAAGTAGTGCAGGTACACCCAGCGCCGTTCGAGACCGTCGGTACCGACGACCGGTGCCGTGGTGCTCCAGTTCGTCTCTTTGACGCCGGGGGTGTAGAAGATGACGCGCTGCAGCTCACCGATGATGTAGCCGCGTGCGCTCAGCTCTCGTTCGGTGTCGGCGTCGAGGTTCACGGAGTCGCGACCCGCGGGTACCTCCGGCAGGAGATCCCAATCCTCGCGCGGGATCTCGACCATGTGGTAGATCCCGGGATAGTCCTTGTAGGCCATCTCGGCGAGGCGGAAGTCCGCCCCCTTGCCGGTGTGACCGGGGACGATGTCATCGATCACGCTGCCGCCGTGGGACTCCGCGACATCCGCGACGCGACGGAAGGCGTTCTCGTCGCCGAACTCGGGGTCGATCTGCGTGCTGATCCGGTCGAAGTGACCGTCGACGCTCGGGGTCTCCTGCCATCCCGTGATGCCGCCGGCGCGCTTCACGGGCCCGGTGTGGATGCCGTTGATCCCCACCCACTCGAAGGCCTCCCACAGTGCCTCGTCTCCGAGTGCCTCCAGGAATGACTCCCCCGGCCGTGTGATCAGCGAGATCGGATAGGCCGTGAACCAGACGTCGGTGGATTCGATCGCGCGACGGGCGTCGGGGCGCGCATAGGGGTTCCGCCACATGGACGGCTGGCCAGAGAGTTGCCGGCTCAGGACGTCGGCGTCTTTCAGCATCGACTGACGCACGAGCCACTCGACGTATGAGGGGTTACCGCCGTTCGCATTGCGAGGATCGGTCAGGAAACGGCGTAGCGTCCCGCCGCGGAACTGATCACGCGGGCGGAGTCGACGCGGTCGCGCCGGATAGCGCTGCTCGTCGTAGCTGATCTCCGTCCCGTTCTCGATCGCGTCTTCCGCGTCGCCCGGACCTCCCTCGCCCTGACCCGCGTCGACCATCTCGTCATCCATCGCAGCGCGCTCATCGGCGTCTTCCACTCCGACCTCCCTCACGTCATCTACGACGCTAGTCTCTCCCGCCGACATCGACCCGGGCCATTGACCTCGACCCGCCGAACATCGATGGATACGCCGACAGGTCTCATCGAGAGCGAGCAGGAGCCGGGCGCAGAGCCAACATGGCGACCCCGAACGCGAGGACGCACATCCCGAGCACCAGTGATGAGAAAACCACCCACCCCGCCGACGCGAACACCAGCCCGAGCAGCCATCCGAACAGGCTCGAGCCCCCGTAGTAGCCCATGTAGTACAGCGAGGACGCTTGGGCGCGCGCTTGCGGATCTGCCGCCACCGGCGTCCATCCCGACGCCACCGCGTGCGCCGCGAAGAAGCCCGCGGTGAACGCGAGAAGCCCCGCGATCACGGCTGCGACCGACGGGATAGACATCGCGACGACGCCGACCGCCATCACCCCGATGCTCCCCAGAAGCACCGGCAGACGCCCATACCGCACGGCGAGGGCCCCTGCACGAGGAGACGACACCGTGCCTGCCAGGTACGCGAGGAACAACAGGGTCACCACGGCCGGCGCCAAAGAGAAAGGCGGCTCGGCGAGGTGAAATCCCAGGTAGTTGTAGACCGCGACGAAAGCGCCCATCAACAAGAACGCCTGGGCGTACAGCGCCAGCTGCACGGGTGAGCGCAGGTTGAGCGCGAGGCGGCGCCGCACCGTGGGACCCCTCACGGTTCGCGCGCGCCCGGGCACGAAACCCCGTGCCGTGGGCACCAACGCCAGGAACACGGCCGCGGCCACCGCGCAGAGGAACACCACGGATGCCACCCCCCACCGCCACCCGGCGAACTCGGCGACGAACCCCGAAGCGACGCGGCCCGACAGGCCTCCCACGGTGGTGCCGGCGATGTAGGAACCGGCGGCAGCCGCCACGAAACGCGGCGAGACCTCTTCGCTCAGATATGCCAGAGCGACAGCGGGCACCGCACCGAGTGCCACGCCTTCCAGCAGCCGCAGCGCCAGCAGCAAGCTGAGATCGTGAGCGAACGGTGTGACGGCGCCGAGCAGCGTGGCGGCGATGACACCGATCGCCATCGCCGGAACCCGACCGATCCGGTCGGCCACCAGCGACCACGGGATGACCGCCGTAGCCAACCCGAGAGTGGAAGCGGACACGGTCGAGGCGGCGCCCGCCGGCCCCGACGCCACATCGACGGCGATCGCGGGAAGCACGGCCTGCGTTGCGTAGAGCTGCGCGAACGTCGCGACACCGCCGAAGAAGAGACCGATCAGGAGACGCCGGTACTCGCGGCTCCCGGGCAGGTGTCCCGAAAAGCCGCTCACGTCATCGACCCTATCGATCCCGCAGTGGGTGAGGTGATGCGTCGGTGGGCCCTTCCCTACGGAAGAACGCACCGACGCGGTACCGCACCGAAAGTGCCCGTAAATGCGAAATGGCCACCCAACGTTGGGTGGCCATTTCGACTGAAAAGAAGTCCGGCGGTGTCCTACTCTCCCACAGGGTCCCCCCTGCAGTACCATCGGCGCTGAGAGGCTTAGCTTCCGGGTTCGGAATGTAACCGGGCGTTTCCCTCTCGCTATGGCCGCCGAAACACTATTGATGT